>JAFZAM010000163.1 GCA_017557265.1 Oscillospiraceae bacterium
ACCTCAGCCAGCCCTGGGGCTGGGACACCCCCCTGTGGCCGTTCCCCGGCGCGCGCAGCGACCTGACTTTCCCGCGCGGCCAGTATCTTGAGCGCTTCCACAAGCGCACCTGCACCTACACCGGCACCCTCCACGCCGCCACCCACTGCGACGCCCCCAACCACACCCTCCACGAGGAAGAAGTCGACCGCGAGCGCTACGGCTACACGCTCTCCGAGCTGCGCCTTGAGCACGCCATCGGCACCGGCGTCATCGTCGACCTGACCTGGATGTACGACGAGTTCGAGAAGGCCTTCAACGCCGCCGGCGGCGACCCCGCCAAGATGGGCGAGTATGCCGAGGTCCCGGGCAAGAAGGGCGCCATCTGGCACATCATCACCCCCGAGGACGTCCAGAAGGCTCTGGACAAGGACGGCCTTGAGATCCGCCCGAACGACTTCGTCGTCCTCAACACCGGCTTCCACAGATACTGGAGAAAGAACAACGACAAGTACTTCAACTACTATGCGGGCAACGGCCCCGAGCTCGCCAAGTGGCTGATGTTCGACAAGAAGATAAAGGCCATCGCCGGCACCTACGGCGCCTCCGACTCCTGCGTCTGGCACTGCCCGTGCAAGGAGCAGATGCCCTGGCTGTGGACCAACTACAAGCTCGCCACCGGCCGCGACATCGACGTCGACTATCCCGACTACGAGCCCTGCCACCGCCTGTTCGCGCAGCACGGCCTCATGGCCATCGAGAACGCCGGCGGCGACATCGATCAGGTCACCGGCAAGCGCATGATCCTCTGCGCCTTCCCGTTCCGCTGCGAGGCGGCCGACGGCGGCATGGTCCGTCTCGTCGCCTGGGAAGAGGGCTCCTTCTAAAATAAACCTAAGGACGGATAAGTAAGAAATGAAAGCATTGTCCGACATCAAAAAGATCGCCGTGCTCGGCGCCGGCACCATGGGCCCGGGCATAGCCCAGACCTACGCCATGGGCGGCTACGAGGTCACGATGTGGACCCGCAGCGAGTCGACCCGCGAGAAGGCCGTCGAGTCCCTGAAGGCCCAGCTTGATACCTTCGAGGCCGAGGACCTGCTCAGCGAGCCGAAGGACGTCGTCCTCGGGCGCATCAGCTTCGCGCTGACCGTCGAGGAGTGCGTCGAGGGCGCCGACATGATCCAGGAGACCATAGTCGAGAAGGCCGACGCGAAGAAGGAGCTCTATGAAAAGCTCGCCGGGATAGTCCCCGCCGACGTCATCATAGCCTCCAACACCTCCGCGCTCAACATCTTCGAGATCGTCCCCGAGAAGCTCCTCCCGCAGCAGATCATCTGCCACTGGTACGCCCCGCCCCACGTCATCCCCCTCGTCGAGGTCGTCAAGAGCGAGCAGGCCCCGCAGGAGATGGCCGACGTCGCCGTCGCGCTCCTTAAAAAGTGCGGCAAGACGGCCGTCCTGATGAAGAAGTTCATCCGCGGCTACATCGCCAACCGCCTCCAGCAGTGCCTCAATCAGGAGATATTCTATCTCATCGACAACGGCTACTGCGACGCCGAGGCCATAGACCTCGCCTGCCAGGCCTCCTTCGTGCCCAGGGCGTGCGTGCTCGGCATCATGAAGCGCATCGACTTCGGCGGCGTCGACATGACGTACAACAACTTCAAGAACAAGAGCTACGCCGCGCCGCAGTGGGATCACATCCCGCAGATCCTGCAGGACAAGATCGACGCCGGCGACCTCGGCATCAAGACCGGCAAGGGCTTCTACGACTTCACCGGCAAGGACATCGAGGCCGTCAAGGCCAAGCGCGACAAGTATCTCTTCGAGGTCTTCAAGCTCACGAAGAAGTTCATGGACGACCCCGTGTGAGCAGTCAATACTGAAAGGAACTTTCAATCATGTCTAAAACCAACAAGATAATGATCCAGGTCTGCCTCTGCGGAGCAGGCACGAAGAAGGATCAGGCGCCCACCGTCCCCTACACCGCCGAGGAGCTCGCCGACCAGATCGTCGAGTGCGCCAAGGCCGGCGCCTCCATCGCCCATATCCACGTCCGCGAGGACAAGCTGGTCGACGGCGTCATGCAGATCGGCTACAAGTCCATGAGCCTCCAGAAGTTCACCGAGGCCGTCGAGGTCACCCGCGAAAAGTGCCCGGCGGCCGGCGTGGACATCATCATCAACCTCCCCACCGCCGGCGGCGAGTACGACGACTACAAGCGCCTGCAGCACCTCGGCGCCCTGCGCCCCGAGATGTGCTCGTTCGACCCGAACACCATCAACTGGGCCAACAGCTACATCTTCGAGAACAGCCCGCGCTTCCTCAACCTCCTGAGCCAGGAGGTCGTCAAGTACGACGTCAAGCCCGAGTTCGAGGTCTTCGACACCGGCCACATCGACTCCGTCATGTACTACGTCAATAAGTGGAACATCCCGCAGCCGCCCCACATCCAGTTCATCATGGGCGTCGGCGGCTCCATGCCCGGCACCGCCGAGAACCTCGCGTTCTTCGTCGGCAAGCTGCCCAAGGGCGCGACGTGGTCCGTCTCCGGCATCGGCAAGGCCCATATGCCCATGATGCTCGCCGGCCTCGCGCTCGGCTGCGACGGTCTGCGCGTCGGCCTCGAGGACAACGTCATGTTCGGCAAGAACCCCGACGGCACCAAGGACATCGCGACCAACCTGCGCCTCGTGCAGCGCGCCGTCGAGCTCTCGAAGCTCGCCGGCCGCGAGATCGCGACCGCTCAGGACGCCAGAGAGATCCTCGGCATCACGAGGAACTGCCTGCGCGATGAGAAGACCTACCCGGTCACCTTCCAGCAGTAAGAGCAACAATACCGTCCCGGGCGGCGCGTCCGCCCGGGGCGGCGAAAAAGAAAGGAATCAACCGATATGGCTAAGTCAAAGGTCGTCTCCCTCGCCGAGGCCATGACGCACTGCCACGACGGCATGACCATCATGCTGCCCGGCTTCGTCAACTGCGGCGTCTCGCAGACCCTCATCGAGGGCCTCATGCAGGCGGGGATCAAGGACCTCAACATCATCTCCAACAACACCAGCGTCAAGGGCAAGGGCATAGGCAAGCTCGTCCATGACGACCGCATCAAGCACATCACCTGCTCTCACATCGGCAACAACGAAGAGACCTGCGCGAAGGTCGTCGCGGGCGAAATAAACATCACGTTCGTCCCGCAGGGCTCCCTCTGCGAGAAGGTCCGCGCCGGCGGCGCCGGCATCGGCGGCATCCTGACCCCGACGGGCGTGCATACCCCGATGCAGGACGGCAAGCAGCTCCTCGAGTGGGACGCCGCGGCCGGCAAGTATAAGTTCGTCGAGCCCGACGAGCCCCAGAACGGCGCGCGCTACATCCTCGAGACCCCGCTGCACGCCGACGTCTGCTTCGTACACGCCTACAAGGCCGACAAGATGGGCAACGTGGTCTACCACCGCACCGCCCGCAACTTCAACCAGACCTTCGCGACCGCGGCCGACTTCGTCATCGTCGAGGCCGAGCACATCGTCGAGGTCGGCGAGCTGGATCCCGACGAGATCATGACCCCGGGCGCTCTCGTCGATCTGGTCGTCCAGGCGAATATGGAGGACTGACACATGAGAAAACCGACTAACGAGAGAGAAATGATCGCCTGCCGTACGGCTCAGTTCTTCCAGGACGGCAACATAGTCAACCTCGGCATCGGCATGCCGACCCAGTGCCTCGACTTCCTGCCCGACGGCGTGGACGTCTGGGTCGATACGGAAAACGGCGCCATCGGCCTTGCCGGAGCTCCCGGCGAGGGCGACGAGTTCCCCGTCGACATCGTCGACGCGGGCGGCAACCCCTCCAAGCTGCGCGTGGGCGGCTGCTGCTTCGACAGCTTCACCTCCTTCGGCTACATCCGCGGCGGCCACGTGGACATCACCGTCCTCGGCGCCTACGAGGTCGACGGAGAGGGCAGCCTCGCCAACTGGATGATCCCGGGCAAGGCCGCCGCCGGCATGGGCGGAGCCATGGACCTCGTCTCCGGCTCGAAGATCACCATAGTCATGACCATGCACTGCGACAAGAAGGGCAATCCCAAGATAGTCCAGAAGACCGAGATGCCGCTGACCGGCTGGAAGGTCGTCGACTACGTCGTGACCGAGCTCGCCGTCATCCACATCACCCCCGAGGGCCCCGTGCTCGAGGAGATCTCCCCGAACACGACCGTCGAGGAGGTCGTCGCCAAGACCGGCGCGAAGCTCATCGTCCCCGAGAACGTCAAGGTCATGTCCTTCTGATCCCCGCGCGCCCGGACCGGGCATAAATCAAGAAGTAAAAGAGTGTGTTGATCCATATGGACAGAAATCAGATCCTGATAACGATAATCATCGTCGTCTACTTCGCGGTCACGGTCTTCATAGGCCTCATGTCCAGCCGCAAGACCAAGAGCGCCGCCGCCTTCACGGGCGTCGCGCTGAGCACCTTCGCCATCGTCTGCGCGTCGACCGGCGAATGGCTCGGCGGCACCGCCACGACCGGCGTCTCCGAATACGGCTTCCTCTACGGCCTCTCCGGCTGGTGGTACACGATAGCCAACGGCATAGGCGTCTTGTTCCTGGGTCTGCTGTTTGCAAAGCTTTTCAGATCTCTTGAGACGGGCACCGTCCCCGGCATCATCGAGAAGTTCTTCGGCGTCAACGCGAGGACCGTCTCCTGCATCATCCTGACGATAGTCATGCTCGCGGTCGGTCTTTCGCAGATGATAGCCGCCGGCAAGCTCGGCGAGAACCTGCTGGGCATCCCGTTCTGGATATCCTGCGTCGCCTTCGCGATCATCTTCATCGTCTATACTCTGGCGGGCGGCATGAACGCAGTCGCCTCGACGAACGTGCTCCACCTGATAGTCATGTACGTCGGCGTCATCGTCGCGATGGTCATCGCCATCGTCGGCGCCGGCGGCTTCAAGGGCTTCAGCGACGGCATCACCGCCCTCGGCAACATGGAGGGCGAGAAGAGCTTCTGGAACATGTTCTCCATCGGCGGCAGCAAGGTCTCGAGCTGGATAATCGCGTCCCTGCTCGGCGCCTGCACCGCGCAGGCCGGCCTGCAGCCCGTGCTGAGCGCGAAGAATGCCAAGCAGGCGCGCAAGGCCTGCATCATCACGGCCTTCGTCGCCGCCCCCTTCGGCTTCTTCACCGCTTTCCTCGGCATGGCCTCCCGCGTCATGTTCGAGAATGATTCCAGCTTCCTGGCCAACATCGAGCGCACCGCCGAGGGCGTCAAGAT
>JAFZAM010000164.1 GCA_017557265.1 Oscillospiraceae bacterium
ACCGCAAGTTCGTCCGCAGCGACTTCGGCCTGACGCACTACGCGCGCGCCGTCCGCACCATGCTCGAGCCGCACGAGAAGGGCGTCCTCTGGCACTGCACCGCCGGCAAGGACCGCGCCGGCACGACCGCCGCCATCGTCGAGGAGATCCTCGGCCTGCCGCGCGAGGACATCATGGTCAACTATCTCAAGACGGCCGAGTACATCGCCGACGAGATAAACGCCATCGTCGAGCGCATCTCGAAGGGCGCCGGCGGCGGGACCGACAACGAGGCCATGCGCCGCATGTTCGGCACCGAGCCCGCCTACCTCCTCGCGTTCTGGGAGGCCATCGACGAGAAGTTCGGCAGCTTCGACATCTTCCTGCATGAGGGCCTCGGCCTTCTCGACGAGGACATCGAGAAATTCCGCAATACCTACCTCGAGTAAGCAGACAAGGGCTTCCCCGATCCCGGGGAGGCCCTTGTTTATTCCTCCGCGACCTAAGGCTCCCCTGCGTAAGGGGAGCCGGCCGCACGAAGTGCGGTCTGAAGGGTCGTACCGGCGCACCCCCGGGAAGCGCGTTCCGGTCTTTATGCGCACCGAAAGACCCGCTCGGGGAGGCGTTTGCCTTTATTTCCGCATTATGCAGGCAGCTGCCGAGGTCTCTCGACTTCCATGCTGAGATGGCATAAAAAAAGATTTACTTTTTTCATTAAATAAAGTATAATTATTGGTACGTGAGTTATTCGGCGAATATATATGCGAAAACATTTTGAAAGGATGGCATCTATGAAGAAAAAGATCCTCAGCATCCTCATCGTGCTCGCGCTCATCCTCGCTCTGCTGCCGACCTTCGCGGCCGCAATAGACGACGAGATCGACGAGCCCATGCCCGCCGGCATTCTGTTTATCAACGGATATCCGGTTTGTTCGGAGGCTGATCTCTCCGAGTATCCCGGCGTAACCGTCGCCCCCGGCGGCAACATTCGTTACGACGCGGAAACGAACACGCTGTATCTCAAGAACGTGACCATTGCCCCGCCCGAAGAGGAGGTCGCGATCCTGCGCGGCGAGGAGACCCGCTGCTTTGGCGGCGACGCGACCCTTTACTACATGGCCTTTTCGTCTGATATTATCGCGGAGCGAGAGGTCGAGACGCGCGACATTGCTTATTTAGGGTCCTCCGAACCTCTTACGATCGTCTCCGAGGGCACGAACGTCATAAAGTCGGGCGACGAATACCACATGGCCATTTGCGGCACGAAGCTCATCTTTGAGCTGAAGGCCGGCTCCAAACTGACGGCTGACGCGAGGACCGACGGCGTCCGTTCGTGGTCCGCCGCGATCAGCTCTGAAGCGGGCGACTACTTTAGTCCTTACGGCCTTCGCTCTGAGGCTGACGACGAAGGAGATGAGTTTATCTCAATGTTTAACTCCGTGGTCGTCAAAGGTCCCGGCTCCCTTGAGGCCATCGGCGGCGCCGCCTGGTGCTCCAGCGCGGGCATAGCCGCTGTTGCAGTCGTTGTTGAAGGCGCGAACGTCACCGCCACCGGCGGCGAGATCGGCGAATACGGCTCGGCTTTCCGTTCCAGGTCTATGGACGAGATATTGACCCCCTGGGGCGACAGCGTTGGCATTTTCGGCGAGGAATTCATCGTCATCGTCGAGGGTTCCTCCGTCAACGCGACCGCGAGCGATTCCGATAACGAGGAGTCGATAGCTCTGTATTCCGAAAACAGTGTTTATATCATGGATTCCGTCGTTAACGCGGTCGCCGGGGAGGGATATTACTGGAGCTGCGGTATTTGCGCCGACGAGGAGCTTATAATAGCCGGCGCCTCTTCCGTGACTGCCGAGGGCGATATCGCAGTATATGGCGAGTATGATCTGGAAATCGATCCCGCTCTTGCCATTATCGAGCCCGAGGGCGGCTATGTCGCTTACATAGGCGAATACGCCGAATTTGACAAATATGACGACGATTACGACTACGATGACTACGATTACGGCTTCTGGACCGTCGTCGATCCCAACGCAAGGCCCGTCTTAGCAGAGCCCAGGGCTATCGACGAGGCGATCTATGAAGACGATTATGACGAGGTGCTCGTTCCCGCCACCTACGTCGTCATCGACACCGTGGAGATCGCGCGCGGCTACTGGGTCAAGATAGCCGAGACCGCCAACGGCACCGTCACCTCCAGCCTGCCCGGCGGCGGCGAGGGTCTGGAGATCACCCTGACCGCCACCCCCGACCAGGGCGCGACCCTCTATGAGATCAAGGCGCTCGACGACGCGGGCCGTCCCGTCGAGCTCATCGACGCCGGCGAAGGCGTCTACACGCTCGTCATGCCCGCCTCCGACGTGCGCGTGCGCGCCCGCTTCATCAAGGATCTGCCGTTCAACGACGTCGATCCCGACGACTACTTCTACGACGCGGTCGTCTACCTCTATGAAAACGGCATCACGAACGGCACCTCCGAGGACACCTACGAGCCCGAGAAGATATGCACCCGCGCCGAGACCGTGACCTTCCTGTGGCGCACCCTCGGCGAGCCCGAGCCGACCACGACGACCTGCAAGTTCACGGACGTTTCGCCCGACGCCTACTACTACAAGGCCGTCCTCTGGGCCGCCGAGAACGGCGTGACCCTCGGCACGTCCGAGACGACCTTCTCGCCCGACGACAACGTCCTGCGCTGCATGACCGAGGCCTTCCTCTACAGGACGATACAGCTCCAGGGCGGCGGCTTCACCGGCACGTGGGCGTTCCAGCTTCAAGCTCCCGACGCGGCGGACGTCCCCGACTGGGCGTACGAGTCCACCTGCTGGATGGTCATGAACCAGATCGTCCAGGGCGACGAGGCGGGCAATATCCTCCCGCTCGCCGAGTGCAACCGCGGCCAGATCGCCGCCATGATCTACCGCACGGTAGTGTGAGCTTTCCCAAACGCACGCAAAGGCGCGGGGCTTCGGCCCCGCGC
>JAFZAM010000165.1 GCA_017557265.1 Oscillospiraceae bacterium
CGAGCGTGACGTGCGGCGTAAAGTCGCGCTTTTCGAGCTTAAAGCCCGCTCCCGAGGCAAAGAGCGCCTTCGCGACGGCGTCGGCCGCGGCGCGGAGCTCCCGCGTCGGGCGGATGCCCGCCCATATCGTGTCTCCGAAGCGGCCCATGCCCTCGAGCTCGAGCCTGATGGGCGCGAAGTCAAGCGTGTCGAGCGCCGCCTCGACGGCCTCGACCCTGTCAGTCTCGCCTATGAAGGCGAGCGTCAGATGCAGGTTTTCCGGGCGCGTGAAGCCGCCCGAGACGCCGAGCCTGCGCAGCGCGCGCCCGGCCTTGACGAGCTCCGCGCGAAACTCGTCCGTAAACGTAAAAGCGACGAAAAGCCGCACTTAAAGCCCTCCTTTCGGGAAAGCGAAAGCCCGGTCTCACGCAGTGAGGCCGGGCTCTTTTTCATTTGGAGAACGATTCGAAGACCGCTTTGCGCTTCTTCCAGACCCCGCTGTAATAGTAGATCATACAGATTATCGTATTGACGTAGGCGGCGAGGCCGTAGCCGAGGAACCAGCCGTAGAGCCCGAGGCCGAAGACCTTCGCGAGCAGCAGGCTGATGACGATGCGGCTGACGAAGCCGTCGAGCAGAGCCGTTATCATGACGAGCGTGGCGTTGCCTATGCCGGAGGCGAAGGCGTGATACGGACACATCAGGCACGTCGCCGGAAGCGCGAAGGACAGCGCCTTGAGGAAGAGCGGCGCCATGTTGAGCACTTCCTCGTAATTGTCGCTGCTCTTTGACATGAAGAGCTGGTATATCTGCCGCGGGAAGAGCCTGAACAGCGCGATGAAAACGACCGCCGTTATCGCGCAAAGCACGACGCCGACGCGGACGGTCTTCTTCATGCGGTCGACCTTTCCCGCGCCCATGTTCTGGCCTATCATCGTCGTGCAGCCCATCATGACGCCCGCGCCGACTATCCACGGTATCTGCTCTATCTTCGTGCCGGTCGCGAACGTGGCGGAGGCGACGACGCCGTACTGATTGATGAACTTGTTGACGAAGAGCATCGATATCGTGACGGCGGCGTTGTTGAGCGCGAAGGGGATGCCGAGCTTGACGAGCGTCTTGAAGCGCTCGGGGTCGATGCGGAAGCTCTCGCGCTTGAAGTCGAAGCCGAACTGCTCCTTGTGCCTGAGCAGGTAGGCTGCCGAGCATATAAACGAGACCGCCTGACCCGCTATCGTGGCGACGGCGGCGCCCGCGACGTCCCATCTGAAGATCGCGACGAAGATATAGTCGAGGATGAGGTTCGTCACGGCTGCTATGGCGACGAATATGAGCGGGTGGCGAGAGTCGCCCATGCCGCGGAAGAGCGCGGAGACGAGGTTATACCCGAAGGTGAAGATCATGCCCGCGAAGACGATGAGAAGATACGTCGCCGCGCGGTCGAAGGACTCCTCGGGCGCGCTCATGACGGTCAGGAGGGGCTTTCTGAAGACGATGCCGAGCACGGAGATGAGCACGGCGGCGATGAAGACGAGGGACGTGACCGTGCCTATGGTGCGGTTGAGCTCGTCCTTCTTTCCCGCGCCTATGAGCTGCGAGATGATTATCTGCCCGCCGTTAGAAAAGCCGATGCACAGCGCCGTCGCGAGCCAGGATATCTGCGACGACATGCCGACGGCCGAGAGACCCGGCGCGCCGACGACGCGCCCGACGATGATCATGTCGACCATCGCGTACGCCGTCTGCAGCAGCGTCGAGAGCATGAAGGGCAGCGCGAAGCGGATGAGCTTCTTGGTGACGTTGCCCGTTGTAAGATCGTTTATGATCTCGCGAGCCATGCCTTAGATAGCGTAGGCCGTATCGTAGGCGTTGTTGATGACGCCCTGCAGGTTGGAGACCTTCTGCGCGTCGCCTATGACGTGTATCCTGCTCTCGTCCATGCCGGCTGCCTTGAGCTGCTCGGCGACGGGCGCGGAGGAGACGTAGCCGACGGAGAGGATGACGCTGTCGGCCGGTATCTCGAAGGTGCTGCCGTCCGGCCCCTTGACGGTGACGGTGGCGTCGTCCGCGATGGCGGCGAGGGCGGTGTTGAGATGCACGGGGATGTTATAGTAGCGGATTATCTCGAAGAGCATGTTGTAGTTCGCCGCGCACAGACCCGGGACCTTGAGCAGCATGTCGAGCATCTCGACGATGACGGGGTGCTTGCCCTTGAGGGCGAGGTCGTAGGCTATCTCGCAGCCGGTCAGACCGCCGCCGACGATGACGACCCTGTCGCCGACCTCGGCGCGTCCGCGCAGATAGTCGGTCGCCTCGACGACCTTCGGGCCCTTGAAGCCGGGGATCGGGAGCTGACGCGGGGAGGCGCCGGTGGCTATGACGACCTCGTCGAAGCCCTTGAGGGTCTCGGCGTCGGCCTCGGTGTTGAGGCGCACGTCCACGCCGGTATCCTTGACCTGCTTTACGTACCAGGCGATGAGCTGCTTGTCCTTCTCCTTGAAGGAGGGAGCGGCCGCGGCTATGAACACGCCGCCGAGCTCGCCGGTCTTCTCAAAGAGGGTGACCTTGTGTCCGCGCTGCGCGAGCAGGCGGGCGGTCTCCATGCCGCCGATGCCGCCGCCGACGACGGCGACGTTCTTTTTCTTCTCGGCGGGGACGAGCACGTAGCTCTCCTCCTCGTTGCAGGCGGGGTTGACGGCGCAGTGGGCCATCTTGAAGGGCTTGAAGTCGATGCCCCTGCGGGTGCCCATGGCGAAGCAGCCGTTATGGCACGCGATGCAGGGACGGACGTCGTCGACGCGGCCCTCGCGGATCTTGTTGAGCCAGAGAGGATCGGCGAGGAACTGCCTGCCGACGCCGATGCCGTCTATCTTGCCGGAGCGGACGGCCTCGTCGGCTATCTCCGGGGTCTCCATGCGGCCGGCGCAGAAGACGGGAACGTCGACGAACTGCTTTATGAAGGAGACCTCGGGCAGGTTGCAGGCCAGAGGCATGTACATCGGCGGATGAGCCCAGAACCAGGCGTCGTAGGAGCCGTTGTCGGCGTTGAGCATGTCCGCGCCGGCGGCGACGAGCGCGCGGGCGACGGCGGGGCTCTCCTCCATGGAGCGGCCGAACTCCTGATACGGCTCGCCGGGGAGCGCGCCCTGATTGAAGCCGCGCATCTTGCTCGTGACGGAGTAGCGCACGCTGACCGTGAAGTCCTTGCCGCAGGTGCGCTTTATCTCCTTGATGATCTCGGTGGGGAAGCGGAGCCTGTTTTCAAGGCTTCCGCCGTATCTGTCGAGCCTGTGGTTGGTGTTGGCGATGGTGAACTGGTCGAGGAGGTATCCCTCGTGGACCGCGTGTATCTCGACGCCGTCCATGCCGGCCTCCTTGCAGATGAGCGCGGCTCTGCCGTAGGCCTCGATGATGTCCTCGATCTCGTCGAGGGTGAGGCCTCTGTGCTTCATGGAGGGCTCCCAGATATTCGGGAGGTCGTCGCTCGGGGCGACGGCGATCTGGTGCCAGAGCTCGGGGTCGAGCTCGGGCATGGCGAACATGGCGCGGCCGAAGCCGGCGCCGAGCTGCATGAAGTACTTCGTGCCGTAGGAGTGGACGTCGTCCATGAGCTTGGCTATCGGACCGCGGAAAATGTCCTCGGCCTCTTTGAAGCCGCCGCGGTTGCGCCCCTCGATGACGCCGGTGACGCCCGGGATGATGAGGCCGACGTTGCCCTTGCAGCGCTCGAGGTAGAAGGGACGGATCTTCTCGATAAAGCTCATCTGATGCATGTTGATGGGGGCGGTGCCGCCCATCGCGACCATCGCGACGCGGTTTTTCAGCTCGACGCTGCCGACGCGGAGCGGGGTGAATAAGGATTCGTACATGAGGATACCTCGCTTATATCTTGATTTTGTTTTTCGCAAAGCAATTACAAATAAATATTATACAGCAAAAGCCGCCCGATGGCAACGAAAAAATCACGGCGCCATGACGGCCTTAACGCCCTTCGCGAGCCGCTCTCCGGGGCCGTTGAAGTGCCCGCCGGAGTTCAGCTCGAAGACGACCTCGACGCCCGCCGCGCGCAAAAGCTCCGCCGCGAGCCTCGTCCTTTCCTCGACCGCGCCGAGGCGGGGGCTGCGAGCGTGCTTTTCCCGGTCTCCGAGCGAGAGATAGACCCTCTGCGCGTGCGGCGCGTTCGCGGCCATGAAGTCCGTGAAGCCGTCGAACCAGAGCGAGCCGGAGACGGAGGCGGCGCGGGCGAACAGATCCGTTTTGTATACGCAGTAGAGCGCGAAGAGCCCGCCGAGAGAGTACCCGGCTATGGCGCGCAGCTCCTGCGGGCC
>JAFZAM010000166.1 GCA_017557265.1 Oscillospiraceae bacterium
CGTCACGCCGGGCGAGCTGCTCGTCATAACAAAAAATGCCTGAGGGCGGGCTTTATGCCTTGCCAAGCGCTCCGATTTGTGCTAAAATCTCATAGTTAAAAACAAAATCCACGCACAGAGGGGAGTTGCGGTTATGTCAGGACACTCCAAGTGGCATAACATACAGAAGACCAAGGGCGCGCAGGACGCCAAGCGCGCGCAGGCATTTACGAAAATAGCGCGCGAGATGATCGTCGCCGTCAAGGAGGGCGGAAGCGGAGATCCCGCCGCCAATTCGCGCCTCGCCGCCGTCATAGCCAAGGCGAAGGCCGCCAACATGCCCAACGACAACATCAAGCGCACCATAGAGAAGGCGCTCGGCTCGGGCAGCACCGAGAACTTCGAGAGCATAACCTACGAGGGATACGGCCCCTCCGGCGTCGCCGTCATCGTCGAGACGATGACCGACAACCGCAACAGGACCGCCTCCGAGATACGCCACTACTTCGACAAGTACGGCGGCAACATGGGCACGACCGGCTGCGTCTCGTGGTCCTTCGACAAGAAGGGCGTCATCGTCGTCGACAACGAGGACGGCGACATCGACGAGGACACCATGATGATGGACGCGCTCGAGGCCGGAGCGGACGATTTCTCGCCCGAGGGCGAGGTATACGAGGTCTATACCAACGACCCCGACGCCTTCGTCGCCGTCTCCGAGGCTCTGCAGGAGAAGGGCTACAAGCTCCTTTCGGCGCAGGCCGAGATGGTCCCGCAGACCTATATCAAGCTGACGGGCGAGGACGAGATAAAGAACATGCAGAAGATGCTCGACATGTTCGACGACAACGACGACGTCCAGAATGTCTGGCACAACTGGGAAGACGCGGAATAAACGATAATACGAAAACGGCGGCGGGAGCTTTCCCGCCGCCGTCTATTTATACACTTCGCGCCTCAGCGCTTGCCGGGGATCCATTCCGTTCCCGTCCCGAGGCCCCACTTTGCGAACATGTCGTTATAAAACTTCGGCCGCGCGTAGTCCGGGCGTATGTCGTAGGCGAGGCTCTTGTAGCCGAAGCCGCGCTTTGAAAGCTCGTCGAGCGAGGTCGCGAGCTTTTCGAGCTCCGCGCCGGAGAACGTGAAGATCATCTCGTTTTCCGAGCAGAGGCTGCGCTCGTACTCGCCCGCGTCGGGGATGGAGACGTTGTATTCGCGCTCGCCGTTGAGGACGGGGAGGAGCGCCGCGCCGCAGGAGTCGCAGGTGTCGAAGCTCGCCCCGGCGATATCGCCCGTGTGCCACTTCGAGCCCATGAGGAGCTGCCGCAGCTGCGAGGGCTCGCAGTAGACCATGACGGCGTCCGGCTCAAACGTGCAGTCCGCGAGCGGGGCGATGACGAGACCGTCCTTCTTCTTATCCTCGTTTATGTAGGGGAACTGCTCGCAGAAATGCCGGTAGCTGACCTCCGGGTCGCGGATGAAGTACGTCCTGCCGATGTACGTCTTGTCCTCCTCGTCGACCTCGCGCTGCCGGAAGTTGATGACCGGCCAGAGGCACCAGTTGTCCTCGGCGAACATCGCGAGGCCGCGGCGCGCGCGGCGCACGTAGGCGAGCGCCTGACACAGCGCGTAGTGGTAGCCCTCCGCGGAGGGCTGGGCGCAGCCCTCGGGGACCTCGTCCCTGTTTATGAGCTTTATCGCGAGCGGGGCCGTGCGCAGGCAGAGGAGCTCCTCGAGCTTCGCCCCGGCGGCGTTTATCTCTTTTATCGTCATAGCGAACTCTCCTTCATGGCTTTATACGCCCATTTTAACACGCCCGCATGACCTTCGCAAGGCGCGCACCGCGCAAAAGAAATTGCTTTCCGCGCCGGGGCGTAGTATACTGATAGAAAAAAGCCCGGAGTCCCCTCCGGAGGAAAGGAAGGACTAAAATGGCAGATTTCGTTATGAACACCGAGGGCGAATACGGCGGACAGATAGTCCAGGAGCTGGACGGACGCTTTTTCAAGGACTCGCCCATGAACAAGGTCTATAAGCAGTGGGGCGACCGCCTCCTCTTCATCGACAGCAAGGTCGTGCCCGGCTCGTTCCAGATGAACACGACGTGGTACGTCCACGCGCCGGACTTCCGCCCCCTGCCGTACCATGAGGAGCACACCCACGAGTACGACGAGATGATCGGCTTCCTCGGCTCCAACCCCGAGGACAAGTACGATCTCGGCGGCGTCATCGAGGTCAGCATCAACGGCGAGGTGCATCACCTCACCAAGAGCTCCATCATCTTCATCCCCGGCGGCATGAAGCACCTGCCGCTCTCCATCCTCGAGCTCCGCCGCCCGATACTCCATTTCTCGATCTCCATGGCCCCGACCTACTCCCTCAAGCGCACGGAGGAGGGCGCGGCGCAGCTCGCCGAGTACGAGAACAAGGACAAATAAACGCGAAATCGACAAAGACCGGGGCGTCTGGCCCCGGTCTTTTCGCGTCATGCGTTGACAATCGCGGATTCTTGCTGTAAACTACGCGCGTGAGTTGACGGGGCGGTCGCGTTTGCGGGGCGAAAGGCCCGCTTACGAGGAAAGTCCGGGCTGCGCAGGGCGAGGATAACGGGTAACGCCCGCCGGAGGCGACTTCAGGAAAAGTGCAACAGAGATATACCGCCCGGGCCCTGCCCGGGTAAGGGTGGAAAGGCGAGGTAAGAGCTCACCCGACGGCGTGTGAAAGCGTCCGTCGCTGTAAACTCTATCCGCAGCAACACCGTGGAGGGACGCAAGGCCTGCCCGGCCGTCCCGAGGAGGTGGCTTGAGCGCGGCGGCGACGCCGCGTCGAGATAGATGACCGCTGCTCGCAAGAGTACAGAACCCGGCTTACAAGTCAGCTCACACAAAAGCAGCGCCCCGCGCTGCTTTTTTTTTGCCTTGTCCAAAGCCTTCCCCCAACGGGGGTAGCGAAGCGGCGCCGCGGTAGTGAATGACGTGCCGGTGACACGTCAGAGCCGCGGCGTGACCGAGCCGCAGCGAGACAGGTGGCGCGGCAAAGCCGCGACGGATGAGGGGCATAACGCACGGCTGACTGATGAGGGGCATAATGAGGTGTAAACGCGGCGGGGCGAAGGCTCGCCGCCCTACGCGCTCCCCGCAAACTCCGTGCTGTTTTCTTCCCCGTTCATAATCCATAGCGCAAACCAGCGAAGCGTTTGCGCTATGGAGAGGAGGAGCAGCGGAGCGAGTAAGCGGCTCCGCAGGACGCCGCGAGCGATACGGAGCTTGCAACGACGAAGCGATGCCCTCGTCGCTCCGTCTTCCCCCACCGGGGAAGGCCTTTTTTATTCCCGAATGCGATTGTTTTTTGCCTCTTTTTGATATATAATTAAATGTCAAAGCTGATCTTGTTTGGAGGTTGACATAATGCTTCTAAGCGAATATATCTCCGGGCTCCGCGATAAGAGCGTGACGGTCATCGGCGTCGGCACATCGAATACGCCGCTCATCGAGCTGCTCTGCCGCGAGGGCGTCTCCGTTCTCGCGCGCGACCGACGCAGCCGCGAGGATTTCGGCCCCGAATACGACCGCCTCGCCGCCCTCGGCGCGCGCTTCAAGCTCGGTCCCGACTATATGTCCGATATAACGGAGGACGTCGTTTTCAAGACGCCGGGCGTGCGGCCCGACGTGCCCGAGCTCGCCGCCGCGAGGGCGAGAGGGAGCCTCATTACCTCCGAGATGGAGATGTTCTTCGAGGTCTGCCCCTGCCCGATAATCGCCATCACCGGATCCGACGGCAAGACCACCACGACGACGCTCGTCGCCGAGCTGCTTTCCGCGGCGGGCTACCGCGTCCACCTCGGCGGCAATATCGGGACGCCGCTCGTCGACAAGGTCCCCGAGATAGATTCCTCGGACTACGCCGTCGTCGAGCTCTCGAGCTTCCAGCTCATGACCATGACGAGGAGCGCCGACGTCGCCGTCGTGACGAACGTCTCGCCGAACCACCTCGACTACCATACCGGCATGGACGAGTACATCGACGCCAAGAAAAACGTCTTCTCCCATCAGGGAAGGGACGGGCTGCTCGTCGTCAACGCCGACAACGAGACCGCGTTCGGCTTCGCCGCGCAGGCCTCCGGCGCCGTGAGGACGTTCTCGCGCCGCGCCGAGCAGGCGAACGGCTGCTGGTTCGACGGGGAAAAGATATATTTCTGCGAAAACGGCGAGAGGACCATCCTCATCGACAAGAGCGAGGTCGCCCTGCGCGGCCTGCATAACATAGAAAACCTCATGGCCGCGTTCTGCGCCGTCGTGGACTTCGTCGGGATAGACATGTGCCGCCGCGTCGCAAGGCAGTTTTCCGGCGTCGAGCACCGCCTCGAGCCCGTGCGCGAAGTCGGCGGGATCACGTACTATAACGACTCCATCGCATCGAGCCCGACGCGAACGATAGCGGGTCTCGAGTCCTTCGAGCGCAAGCTCATCCTCATCGCCGGCGGCTACGACAAGCACCTCGACTACTCGAGCCTCGGCATGGCGATACGCGACCACGTCAAGACCCTCGTCCTCCTCGGCGCGACCGCCCCGAAGATAAAGGAGGCCGTCCTCGCCGCGAAAAACGGCGCGCTGCCCGAGATGCTTGAGGCGACCGACATGGAGGGCGCCGTAAAGCTCGCCGCCTCCCGCGCCGGCGAGGGCGATATAGTCATCCTCAGCCCCGCCTCCGCCTCCTTCGACATGTTCAAAAACTTCGAGGAGCGCGGCAACTGCTTCAAGAAGATCGTCCTCGCTCTCTGAGGGCGCGAAAGGAAGATAGATATGGACCTTAAGGAGAAAATATTCGAGCTCACGGCCGTCGACGCCCCCGCCGGGTCCGAGACGGCGGCCGCCGAGAAGATCGCGGCCATGCTCTACCGCTGCACCGACGAGATGCGCGTCGACCCCGTGGGCAACGTCCTCGCCGTCAAGCGCTCGAACAAGCCCGACGCGCCCGTCATGCTCATAGACGCGCACATGGACGAGGTCGGCTTCATCGTCACCGGGCAGGAGGAGGGCTTCCTCAAATTCTCGGCCATCGGCGGCGTAGACCCGCGCATGCTGCCCGCAAGAGAAGTTAACATAATGTCAGACCCGCCGCTCTACGGCGTTATAGCCTGCCTGCCGCCGCACGTGCTGACGGCGGAGGAGCGCGAGAAGGCCGTCGAGATAAAGAACCTCTATATCGATGCCGGCCTGACCGCCGAGGAGGCGGAGCGCCTCGTCCCGCCGGGGACGCCGGGGACCTTCCGCGGCGAAGCCTGCATGCTCGGCGACGGGCAGATATGCTCCAAGGCGCTCGACGACAGGAGCTGCGTCGCGATCATGATAGAAGTCGCGGAGCGGCTGAAGAAAGAGGAACTCTCTATGGACGTCGTCTACATGGCGAGCGTGCAGGCGGAGCTCGGCTGCCGCGGCGCGGTGGCGGGCGCTTTCAGCGCCGCGCCCGACTGGTGCATCGCGCTCGACGTGACCCACGCCGAGACCCCCGACGAGCACGGCAAGGGCGTCATGAAGCTCGGCGGCGGCGCGGCTATAGGCATAGGCCCGAACATGGACCGCAAGATGACCGCGCAGCTTCGTGAGACGGCCGCGAAAAACGGCCTCGCGAGCCAGCTTGAGGTCATGAGCGGCCATACCGGGACGGACGCCTGGCCCATTCAGGTCTCCCGCGAGGGCGTGCGCACGGCCGTCGTATCCTTGCCGCTCAAATACATGCACAGCCCCGTAGAGGTCATAAAGCTCTCGGACGCCGAGAACATAGCCGACCTCGTGACTGCGTTCATTCTGGAAAGGAGCGCCGACAATGCTTGACACGCTCAGAAAGCTCTGCACGCTGCCCGGCCCTTCCGGGTCGGAGGACGCTGTGCGCGAATTCATCATCTCCGAAGTGAAGCCCTTTGCCGACGAGATAGTCGAGGACCCGATGGGCAACCTCCTCGTCACGAAGAAGGGCGCGCGCGAGCCCTCGAAGAAGCTCATGTTCGCCGCCCACATGGACGAGGTCGGCGTCATCGTCACCGGCATCACCGACGACGGCTACCTCAAATTCGACTTCGTCGGCGGCGTCGACAGGCGCGTGACGATAGGCAAAAAGGTTTACATAAATAATCATACCGGCGTCATCGGCATGAAGGCCATCCACCTCATGGAGGAGTCCGAGCGCTCGCAGATACCCAAGCTCTCGGCTATGTATATCGATATCGGCGCGTCGAGCAGGGCGGAGGCCGAGAAGCTCGTCTCCCTCGGCGATACGGGCGTGTTCGACCCCGGCTTCGTCGAGTTCGGAAACGGCATGATTAAGGCCCGCGCCATCGACGACCGCGTCGGCTGCGCCGTCATGCTGGGGCTCATAAAGGAGCCGCTCCCCGTGGACGCGACCTTCGCCTTCACCGTGCAGGAGGAGGTCGGCTGCCGCGGCGCGAACACCGCCGCCTTCTCGGTAAGGCCCGAGATAGCGATCATCCTCGAGGGGACGACCGCCGCGGACATGCCCTCCCAGAAGGGGACGGACAAGGTCTGCGCGCCCGGCAAGGGCCCCGTCATCCCGTTCATGGACGGCGGTACGGTCTATAACCGCGGCCTCTTCGACAAGCTGCGCGGCCTCGCCGAGGCCAACGGCATCCCCTGGCAGACCAAGACGCTCATATCCGGCGGGACGGACGCCTCCGCCATCCAGCGCGTCGCGGGCGGGGCTCGCGTCGCAGCCATATCCGCAGCCGTGCGCTACATCCATTCGCCCGCCTGCGTCGCCTGCATCGAGGATACGGAGAACATCCTCAAGCTCGCGAGACTCTTTATGGAGACGCTCTGATGGATTTCATTTCCGATGAGATTAGATCGCTCGCCGCCTCGGTCGAGCGGGACTGCGCCGCTGACTTCGCGCGGATAGACGCGATCGCCGCGGC
>JAFZAM010000167.1 GCA_017557265.1 Oscillospiraceae bacterium
ACAGCGGCGTCTGCGCGACCGGCGCGGGCAAGGTCTCGGAGATAAAGGTCAAGCCCGGAGACTCCGTCGCCGTGGGCGACGTTCTGCTCGTCGTCGAAGGCGGAAAGGAGGCGGCGGTATGATAGACGCGATAGTGCGCTTTGCAGAGAGCACGGGCATCGCCATGTTCGACTGGCGCAACCTCATCATGATAATCGTCGCGTGCGTGCTGCTCTACCTCGCGATAGTCAAGCAGTTCGAGCCGCTGCTCCTCATCCCCATCGCCATGGGCATGCTGCTGAGCAACCTCTTCGGCTCGGCGGTCTTCAACGAGGAGGAGGGCACCGGCCTTCTCTACTACTTCTATAAGCTCAACAAGTGGGGCATCCTGCCTCCGCTGATCTTCATGGGCATCGGCGCCATGACGGACTTCGGCCCGCTGATAGCAAACCCGAAGTCGCTGCTCCTCGGCGCGTCCGCCCAGCTCGGCATCTTCGTCACGTTCATCGGCGCGATACTCCTCGGCTTTACGGCGCAGGAGGCCGGCTCCATCGGCATCATAGGCGGCGCCGACGGCCCGACGGCCATCCTCGTGACGACGCTGCTCGCCCCGCACAGGCTCGGCCCCGTCGCCATAGCCGCGTATTCGTACATGGCGCTCGTCCCGGTCATACAGCCGCCCATCATGAAGCTCCTGACGACCAAGCAGGAGCGCACCATCAAGATGAAGCAGCTCCGCCCCGTCAGCAAGAAGGAAAAGATACTCTTCCCGATAGTCTGCACGATAATCGTCGCGCTCATCGTCCCCGACGCCATCCCCCTCGTCGGCATGCTCATGCTCGGCAACCTCTTCAAGGAGAGCGGCCTGACGGCCCGCCTTTCCGATACGGCGTCGAACGCGCTGTGCAACATCGTGACGATACTGCTCGGGCTCTCCGTCGGCGCCTCCGCCGTCGCGGACAAGTTCCTCCGGCTCGAGACGCTGCTCATCATCGTGCTCGGCGTCGTGGCATTCTCCTTCGGCACGGCCGGCGGCGTCCTGCTCGCAAAGTTCATGAACCTCTTCCTCAAGGAGAAGATAAATCCTCTCATCGGCAGCGCCGGCGTCTCCGCCGTCCCGATGGCCGCCCGCGTTTCCCAGAAGGTCGGCCAGAAGGAGGACCCGTCGAATTTCCTGCTCATGCACGCCATGGGTCCGAACGTGGCCGGCGTCATCGGCTCCGCCGTCGCGGCGGGCGTCCTGCTGAGCCTCTTCGCCAAGTGAGGCGGCGCGCAAATTTAGCGTTGTAATTTGAAAAAGCGTATGATAAAATAACTTTTAACACTATGGATGTAATAAAGACGCGCTCAGGCGCGTCGGGATAATGAATGGGAGTGAGGTAAAAATGTCCAAAGTGCTTTTGAGCGGCGACGAGGCGGTCGCCCGCGGCGCATGGGAGGCGGGCGTATCCGTTGCGGCGGCGTACCCCGGCACGCCGAGCACCGAGATCCTGGAGAACATGGCTCAGTATAAGGACGACGTCTACGCCACCTGGGCCAACAACGAAAAGATCGCCACCGAGATCGCCATCGGCGCCTCCATCGGCGGGCTTCGCGCCTTCGCGGCCATGAAGCACGTCGGTATGAACGTCGCGACAGATCCGATGTTCACCGTCGCCTATACGGGCGTCAACGGCGGGCTCATGCTCGTCACTGCCGACGACCCGGGCGCGCACAGCTCGCAGAACGAGCAGGATAACAGGCTCTACGCGCCGCATGCCCGCATGGCGATGCTCGAGCCGTCCGATTCGCAGGAGTGCCTTGATTTCACCAAGGCCGCCTTCGACATCTCCGAGAAGTTCGACCTCGTCGTCGAGCTGCGCATGACGACCCGCGTGTGCCACTCCAAGAGCATAGTCGAGCTCGGGCCGCGCCAGAACGTTCCCCCGAAGAAGTACGAGTCCAACCCGGCCAAGTTCTCGATGCTGCCCGCCCACGCGCGCGTTCGTCACTACAAGGTCGAGGAGAACCTCAGGGCGCTCGCCGAGTATTCCGAGACTAGCCCGCTCAACAAGGTCGAGCACGCCGGCTCCAAGCTCGGCATCGTCGCCTCCGGCATCAACTACATGCACGCGCACGAGGCCTTCGGCGAGGGCGTCGGCTATCTCAAGCTCGGCATCACCTACCCGATAGCCGAGAACCTCGTCCGCGACTTCTGCTCGAAGTACGACGAGATAATCGTCATCGAGGAGGGCGAGCCCTACCTCGAGAACACCCTCAAGGCCATGGGCATCAAGTGCCACGGCAAGGCCGAGCTCGGCCCCCAGGGCGAGCTCTCCGCCAGCCGCATCCGCGAGGCCTTCGGTCTGCCCGGCGAGAACGACACCTACGAGAGCCCCGCCCAGGCGCCCAACCGTCCGCCCGTGCTCTGCGCCGGCTGCCCGCACAGAGGCTTCTATTATTCGCTGCGCAAGCATAAGGACAAGCTCGTCGCCGTCGACGACATCGGCTGCTACGCGCTCGGCGCCTCCGCGCCGTTCTTCGGCTTCGACGCCGGAATCTGCATGGGCAGCGGCTTCTCCATCCCCATCGGCCTGTCCCTCGCCCTCAAGGCGCAGGGCGACACCCGCAAGGCCTTCGGCATCCTCGGCGACTCGACGTTCTTCCACAGCGGCTTCAACAGCCTCGTCGACGCCGTGCACCAGCAGGCGGACGTCTGCCTCGTCCTGCTCGACAACAGCATAACCGCCATGACCGGCCACCAGGAGAACGCCGGCACCGAGATAAGCCTCATGGGCTACGAGGTCCCCGCCATCTCCATCGACAAGATGGTCGCCGCGACCGGGCTCGCCCCCGAGCGCGTCAGGGTCGTCGACCCCATCGACCAGAAGGCCATGGACGAGGCCATCGAGGCCGCGCTCGCGACCGAGGGCACCTTCGTCATCATCACCCGCCGTCCCTGCGCTCTGCTCCGCGAGGTCATCAAGGCCCGCGCCGGCAGGCACTGCGAGATCGACGCCGACAAGTGCAAGGGCTGCAAGGCCTGCATGCGCGTCGCCTGCCCGGCGATGAAGTTCGCCGACGGCAAGGCCGAGATCGTCGACATAGCCAACTGCACCGCCTGCGGCCTGTGCGCGCAGATGTGCAAGTTCGGCGCCATTAACGTTGTTGGAGGTGCCAAGTAATGACCAGTATTCTTCTTACCGGCGTCGGCGGTCAGGGCACGATCCTCATGACCAAGATACTTTCCAAGGCTCTCGTCGAGCTCGGATACGACGTCAAGATGAGCGAGATCCACGGCATGAGCCAGCGCGGCGGCACGGTCAACACCCAGCTGCGCTTCGGCGAGAAGGTCTACGCGCCCAACATCTCCGAGGGCGACGCGGACATCATCGTCGCCTTCGAGAAGGTCGAGGCGCTGCGCGCGCTGCCGTACCTCAAGAAGGGCGGCCGCATCGTCATGGACAGCCATGAGATATACTCCATGCCCGTCCTGACCGGCGAGGAGTCCTATCCATCCGACGCCGACGAGCTGCTCAAGAAGACCGTGGGCAACGTCCTCGTCATCCCCGCCAGCAAGATCGCCGAGAAGCTCGGCAACGGCAAGGTGCAGAACGTGTGCCTGCTCGGCGCTCTGGCCAAGGCCCTCGGCCTCGACCACGTCGACTGGAACAAGCTCATAGCCGACACGGTCCCGGCCAAGATGGTCGAGATAAACCAGGCGGCGTTCAAGGCCGGCTGGGACTACTGAGTTCCCAAAACACCCGGAAAGGGGCGGAGCGATCCGCCCCTTTTCTTTTTTTACCCGAGCCTGACGGCGCGGGAAGACGACCGCGCCGCGAGCCGGGCGGGGAAGGCCGGGGCGCCGTTTTTCGTGTTAAAAAATGGCTTCCGGAAAGCAAAAAAAGCTTGCGTTTGTTAACAAATTGTAATAATATTATTCATTATCGAATATCACGGCAAAACCATCCCCAGCCGCGACGGGACCGCCCTCCGTTAGAAAGGCCGGAGGCTCCGCGCCCGCCGCGATCCCTCAAATCCGAACAAAGGAGAAACGCATATGAAACACAGCTGGAAGCACATACTCTCCCTGCTGCTGGCGGCCGCGATGCTCTTCGCGCTGGTATGCCCCGCGCTTGCCGACAACGAAGACGCCGAAGCGCCCTCCGGACAGTACACGGTCACGTGGGAGAAGATCGACGCGCAGCCCCGCGGGATCAGCGCGCCGACCTTCGAACTGGCCGAGGACGCGATAACCTACGGCCCGAACGACGTGGTCCGCGTGTCCATCGTTCTGGAACAGCTCCCTGCCATCAAGGCGGGCTTTTCCAAACGCAACATAGGCTCCAACGCGAGCGTCCAGAGCTACCGCGACAGTCTGCGCCTCGTTCAGGACTCCGTCGCGCAGAAGATCTCGACCGACGTTCTCGGCGGAGCGAAGCTCGACGTCGTCTGGAACCTGACTCTGGCGGCCAACCTCATCTCCGCCAACGTTCCCTATGGGAAGATCGAGGCCATCAAGGCCGTCCCCGGGGTCAAGGACGTTGTCATTGAAATGCAGTATAATCCGACCGAAAGCGTCAACATGAGCAACGCCTCCCAGATGGTCGGATCCCAGCAGGTCTGGTCGACAGGCTATACCGGCGCCGGCAGCATCGTCGCCATCATCGATACCGGTATCGACACGCAGCACGAGTTATTCGATGCCGATGCTTTCGACTATTCCATCGGCAAAGTCGAAGGAAATGTCGATCTCCTGACCAGCGACGAAGTAGTCTCCAAGTGGGAAAGCCTGAACATTTCAGAGTATTTCGAAAACTCGAATGGCGTATATCTCTCAACCAAGATCCCGTTTGCAGTCAACTACATAGATCTGGATCTTGACGTCACGC
This sequence comes from Oscillospiraceae bacterium, assembly GCA_017557265.1. Classification (GTDB taxonomy): domain Bacteria; phylum Bacillota; class Clostridia; order Oscillospirales; family Oscillospiraceae; genus RGIG7949. The sequence goes on from JAFZAM010000167.1 coordinate 4,851, forward strand.
ACGCAAATGACGACCAGGGAGAGCATGGCTCACACGTCTCGGGCATTGCGGCAGGCAACCGCTATGTCAAGCGCGGCGAAGAATTCGCAAATGCTCTTGAAGAAGTCTATACTCAGGGTCAGGCGCCCGACGCCCAGCTTCTTGTCATGAAGGTCTTCGGCAAGGGCGGCGGAGCCTACGACTCCGACTATATGGCCGCCATCGAAGACGCTATCATCCTCGGCGCCGACGCGGTCAACCTGTCCCTCGGCTCTTCCGTCGCGGGCTTCGTCACCAGCGACGAAAACCAGAAACTCATGGATGACCTGGCAGACAGCCTGTACAATACCGACACCGTCGTTGCCATGTCCGCCGGCAATAGCTACGAATGGCCGTACTATGCTGCTATACCGTATCTTTATTCCGACGGCGTGAACTTCGATACGGTCGGCTCCCCCGGCTCCTTCACCAACTCGCTGGCCGTCGCCTCCGTGGAAAACGACGGCGTGACCACGCCCTATCTGACGGCTTATGATGAGATGGTGTTTTATAATGAGTCATTTGGCGGATACGGCAACAGGCCGATGCAGCTGCTTGCCCGTGACGAAGCATATGCGTTTGTCTATATTGACAGTCCGGGCATCTACACCGATGACGATGATAATATAATCGGAAACGATTTTGCCGAGGTCGCAGAGGAGATACCCCTGCAGGGCAAGATAGTCATATGCAACCGCGGCACTTCCTACTTCTATATGAAGGCTAACGGCGCTATAGCACAAGGAGCTGTTGCAGCCATTATCGCCAACAATCAGCCCGGTACTATAGGCTTGGCGCTTTCAGACTATGAGTACACTGCTCCGGTCGTGTCCATTTCGCTTGATGACGCGCAGATGCTCAAGGCCAAAGCGGAAAAGACCACTATCAATAATATCGACGTATATACGGGCGAGATCGAGGTTTCTACCGAGATCTACAACGAGTATTACGGCGAGCACAATTACACCATGAGCGACTTCTCCAGCTGGGGCGTGCCCGGCGACCTCTCGCTCAAACCCGAGATCACCGCTCCCGGCGGAAACATCTGGTCTGTCAACGGTCTTGTCGAAGGCGGACATAACAGCTATGAGAACATGAGCGGAACCTCGATGGCCTCCCCGCAGATCGCGGGCATCACGGCTCTCGTCGCTCAGTATATCCGTGAGAACGATCTTCAGACGACGCTGACTCCGCGCCAGCTCATCACCTCTCTGCTGATGTCTACTGCCGTTCCCCTCAAGGAGAAGGACAGCGGGAACTATTACTCCGTCATGAAGCAGGGCGCCGGCCTTGTCGACGCGGAAGCGGCCGTCAGCTCCAAGACCTACATCACCATGAACGCCGACGCGACCGCTTCCTATGCCGACGGCAAGGTCAAGGTCGAGCTGGGCGACGATCCCGCTCGCTCCGGCGTCTACTCGTTCTCCTTCAACATCAATAACCTCACCGATACAGCGCTGACCTACGACGTCAGAGGCGACTTCTTCACGCAGGATCTGTTCGCCACCGCCTACGGCATCCTGCAGGATACCTGGACGACTCCGCTCGACGCGGATATCGTATGGACCGCGGACGGCGAAGTGATCGATGCAGAAGGCGGCGTTGACCTCGATTTCAACGGCGATGAGGTTTACGACGACGACGACGCGACGGCCCTTCTTGAATACGTCGTAAAAGGCATCGAGCCCAAAAGCCTTGACGGCGCCGACTTCGACGGCGACGGCAAGATCACGACTTACGACGCGTATCTGGCTCTGTCTTACGTCGGCGGAGCATCCGTCACAGTCCCTGCATCCGGCAGCGTCAAAATCGGCGTGACCGTAACGCTCAACGACATAGATAACTATGACGACTGCGGCGCTTACATAGAGGGCTACATCTTCGCTACCGGACGCGCGACGGAAGAAGGCGTTCTTGGGACCGAGCACTCCATCCCCGTTATCGGTTACTACGGCAGCTGGTCCGAACCGACCATGCACGACGTCGGTTCACTGCTGGAATACCAGTATGAGGAAGAGGACCGTTTGCCCTACATGTATGCCGCGCTCGGAGAAGGGGCGTTTACCACAGAAGGATACGGCGTGCGATATGCGGGTGATCCCAATGCGTATGCACTCGGAGGCAACCCCGTAGAGTATGACGAAGAGTATCTGCCCGAACGTGATTCCATCGCTCCCGACAGCACGATAATAGGCGTCAATTACTCCCTGATCCGCAACTCCGCAGGAGGGATCCTCCGCGTCTATGTCGATGACGTTAAGGCGTTCGAAAAAGAAATAAACGCCCAGTACGCAGCATATTATTATGCAAATCAGCAAAAGTGGCTTAATACGACTACTTCCGCCAAGCTCAACAAAACCGCCGGATCCTTCGAAGGCGTAAGAGAGGGCTCGAACATCACGGTCGAATATCTGATGGCGCCGGAGTACTATCAGAATAAAAACGGGAAAATCGACTGGAGCAGGGTCAGCACTGCTTCTGCGCTGACTTATACCGCTGTAGTGGACGGAATAGCTCCCGCTTTTAAGGACGTACGTGCTGAAACGGAAGAAGAAAGCGGCGCTGTAACAGCCGTCAATATCGAGGTCAAAGAGAACCGGTATGTCGCAGGGATACTCGTATGGAACGAGGAGGACTGGTTTGGCGGCAAAGATCCGATGCTCTATATCCCGGCTGATCCTGCGCAGAATGAGGGCGAAATCTTCTCGGCCCAGATAACTGCCAAAAATGTCGATTTCACAGTAGAAGGCAACAATCACCTCATGCTGCAGGTCTTCGACTACGCAGGCAACTATGCGACGTATAAGCTCAATCTTGAGACCGAGCCCCCGACTGCTCCGACCGGACTCACCGTACTTCCTGCCAAGGCGGAGATCTTTGCCGGCGCAAGCATCCGGCTGACCGCGCACGTTCAGCCTTGGGGCATCGGCGATGAGTGCAAGTGGATGTCTGATAATGAAAGAGTTGCCAAAGTCGACGAGAACGGCGTCGTTACCGGCGTTTCTGCGGGCAGCGCGACAATTACGGCTGTATCCTTGCTTGACAGCGAGATAACCGACTTTGCGGTTATCACCGTTAAGGATCTTCCCGACGTCAATCTTAACGCTGCGCTCTGGGATGAAAACGGCAAAGTCAATATTATCGGGATCGATGTCGGAAGATTCGTTTCCGACGGCAGCTTTAATGTACTGAAGGAAGATATAGGGATTCCGATATCCGATATGACATGGAGCCTCGACGGGAGAACGGTATATGCTGCAGATCTTCCTAATCCCAATGCCATAGGGTCCACGCTGTATACCCTCGATCCGAGGTCTTTGGAGTTGACTCCAATTGGCACTAATACCGGCTGGTCCTTTATGGGGTTGGCGCCGTCGGTTGCATTTGCTGCTGGAATAGGGTCAATGAGTTGTTCTCTTGCGACAATATGCAGCACATACTTCATCTGCCTGGACGCTTCATCCGGAGCGGCTATCGGAGGGTTCGACATGGCGGACTACTTTGATATTGCCGATTTCGTTGGTATTGCGTATCTGGGCTCGAATATGCTTGATGAGTATGGATTGTACTGTGACTACTATATCGTCATCGACAGCAATTCCGATATATATCTCTTTAATTTCATGTACTCGGATGGAACGATTTATCAAGCGAGCTTCTATTTTGACTGCGAAAAAATAGGTTCTGTTCAGGCACCGATAGGGGATACATGGTTCTACAACTCCCTTTACTGGGCTGAGGATCCGAATACCGAGAAGGCTTTCCTCTTCTGGTCGCGTTATACAGAGGACAGCGATTATGTCGATATGTACATGATTCCTGTACTTGACTTTGGCTTTGATGAGGATAATTATCCGTTCATCTACGCCGAACTGGATGATCCGGCTCGTATCGGAGGATTTGACGAAAACGTATGGCCGGTAGCTGGCCTGATCGAACTAAAACCGGCCAAAAGCGAGGGCATAGGTTCTGCCGGCGATGGAAATCTGGACGAAGAAAGCCTTAAGATACCGCATGAGAGGTTTACTCCTGCCTCATTTGTTGAGGACATTGCTGCTGATTTCGCTTCCAAAACCCCTGCAGGCTCGCTCAACTCCGTCAGCGTGACCTCCGCCGGAACGAGGAGCATCGAAGTCGTAACTCCTCCGCCGGCAGCCGACTACTATGTGGTCATAACGCCCGACCAGACCAACCATAACGGCCTTGTAACAGTCAATTACGAACCCTCGGAGGTCGAGCTGGTCGCATGTGAAAGCGCGATAGAAGCGTATAACGTCATCTCTGTTGATGAAGATGAGGGCGAGATCAAGATAGGCTACGCCACGCGCGACATGGTCTATGAGGGATACACAGAAGTACTCGTCCTCGCGTTCAAGATGCTCGAGGAAGTCGAATCCGTCGTAAGCTACACGGTCGAGCAGGTCGACGACGACTTCAAGGCCAAGGAGCCCGTCGAGGATATCATCGGATCGTACGAATACGGCGAGCCCGTGTGGACCATCGCCGACGACTACATGAGCGCCACGGCGACGTTCACCGCGACGGCTGATGACAGCATAGTCGTCGAGGTCGAGGCCGAAGTCAAGGTCGAGACGTTCCCCGCTCCGAGCCCCTTCCTCAGCAAGAAGGTATATACTTATACGGTCGTTTTCCGCGGCAATACCTATACCAAGGAAGTCGTCGTTATGACCGAGCCCTCCATTACCCCTCCGGGCGGCGACCCGACTCCCGGCTCCGACGAGCCTGACGAGCCCGACGACGATATCCCGTTCCCGTTCGAGGACGTTTATGAGACCGACTGGTACTACGACGCAGTGTACGAGATATACAAGGCCGGGTACATAAAGGGCACCTCCGAGACGACCTACGAGCCCAATGAGGACATCTCCCGCGCCCAGATCGTCACGATACTCTACCGTATCGACGGCGAGAACAAGGTCGAGAGCGGCGAGCCGTTCACCGACGTCGACGTCGGCGCGTGGTACTTCGACTCCGTCTGCTGGGCCTATGCCAAGGGCATCGTCAAGGGCACTTCCGATACGACCTTCGAGCCCGACGTCCCGGTCACCCGCGAGCAGTTCGCCGCGATAATCTACCGCTACGCGCAGTTCCGCGGCGACGCAGTCAGGCCGACCGGCGTCACGCTCGACGGCTACACCGACGGCGGCAGCGTCTCCGACTGGGCGAAGGAAGCCATGACCTGGTGCGTCGCCAACAAGCTCATCCAGGGCACCGGCGAGAACGCTCTCGATCCGCAGAGCAACGCCACCCGCGGTCAGGCGGCCGTCATCTTCAGCCGCATGATCAAGCTCTTTGAGTGAGCGCTGAAGACCAGCATAGCTGAATAAGCGATTCCGGCGCGGCCGCAGATGCGGCCGCGCCGGAACTCTTTTATCACAAAAAAACGTCCCGCGGACGGATATCCGCGGGACGTTTTATCGTGCTTTATTCTTCCTCGTCGAAGAGCGCTATCGTCTCGAGCATCGCCGTAAGGCGCGGCCTGTGGTAGTCGTTGTCGGCGGTCGAACAGCTTATGACGAAGGCCGCGACGCCGCCGGAGCGCCCGCAGAGGACCGCCGTGACGAACTGCTCGGAGTTGTAGGCGATGACCGTGTCGCAGTCGAGGGCGGAGAGGCCTATCGTCCGGTTGGCGGAGAACTCGATCTCATCGAATTCGAGGTAGAGCTCCATGAAGTTCGGAGCGAGCTTCTGGACCGTCGCGCCGTCGATGAAGATGAGCTCCATGAACGTCAGCTGCTCGGCGGGCTCCTCGTCATCCTTTTCATTGCCCTTGTCGTGCTTCCCCTCGTCCTCCTCTGAGCGGGGGACGAAGCGGACGGAATTGCCCGAGTCGTCGAGCTCGTAGGTCTCCGCGTCGGAATAGATCGAGAAGCCGAGGCCGGCGGACTCGGCGAGCGTGCCGCTGACGAGCCCGGCCGGGACG
>JAFZAM010000168.1 GCA_017557265.1 Oscillospiraceae bacterium
ACAAGGTATTGTAATCCCGGCTGAAAATGTGTATATTTACTAAAAGAGACGAGCCATGAAAAAGGGGGTCGCGCGCTTGAAAGTTCTGTATCTGGTCAACTTCGCCGGCAAGGCCGGCATCGAAAAATACGTGCAGAACCTGACCCGGCTCCTGCCGGAGGCCGGCGGGACTCCGTATTTCGCCTACGGCGTGCCCGGTCCGCTCTCGGAAAAGCTGGAGGAGGCGGGCGTCCCGTCGCTGCGGCTCTCGCTGGAATGGAAGAACGCACTCCGCGCCGCGCGCACGCTGGCGGACTACTGCCGGGAAAACGGCATAGACGTCATCCACGCGCAGTGTCCGCGCGAGAACGTCATCGCGCTCATGGCGAAAAAGCGCCTGCCCGGCCTGCGCGTGGTCTACACCGAGCACTTCACGCGCCGCTGCGGCGCCGCCTGGCGCATGCTCTACCGCATCTTCACCCCGCGCGACGACCGCGTCATCGCCGTCTGCAACGAGGGCAGGGACGTGCTCATCGCCAACGGCTGCCGCCCCGACAAGATACAGGTCATCTACAACGGCATCGAGCCGCGCGCGGAAAGGCCACGCTCGGACAAGCTGCGCCGCGAGCTCGGCCTTTCGGAGGACGTTTTCGTCATATCCTGCCTCGCCCGCTTCGACCCGGAGAAGGACCTCGACATGCTCGTGCGGGCGCTCGCCCGGCTCAAGGAGCTGACGGACAGACCGTTTTGCTGCTGCGTGGCGGGGGACGGGCCGCTCATGGAGGACATCCGCGGCAAGATAGCCGCAGCCGGACTCGAGCGGGAGATGGTCCTGCTCGGTTACCGCACGGACGCCGCCGACATCCTCGCCTCCTCCGACCTCTACGTATGTTCCTCGAGCCGCAACGAGGCGCTGTCTTTCGCCATACTCGAGGCGATGAACTCCGGCCTCCCGCTCGTCGTCACCGACGTCGGCGGCAACCGCGATCTCGCCGAAACTCAGATCGTCTGCGGCTCCGTCGTTCCGCCCGGGGACGCGGAGGCCTTCGCGGAGGCGATCGCCGCCCTCATGGCCGACGGCGCCCTGCGGGAGGAACGGTCCGCCGCGGCGCTCCGCAAGGTCGCGGAGAGATTCGATCTCAACAAGCTTGCGCTTTCGGTATTTGAAACCTATGAAGAAACGGAGAAATAGATCATGATCGACAAGAACGGGAAAATCGGGGGCAAGGTCAGCATAATCGACCTGCTCATCCTCATCATTCTGCTGGCCGCCATCGCCTTCGTCGGCTACCGCTTCCTCACCAAGGACCGCTCCGGCGTCGTCGTCAACTCTCAGGACGTCTACGTTTCCTGGGCCGGCACCGAGACGCCGAAATACGTCGCGGAAAACCTCGAGATAGGCGCGCGCGTCTATGACGACACGGAAAACAACGTCCTCGGCTACGTGACGGACGTCCAGACCGACAGAGGCTACCACTTCGACGTCGACCGGGAGGGCCAGACCGTCGCCATATTCCCGGAGGACACCGTCTCCGTGAAGGTCACGAGCCTCGCGCACGGCACGCTCGACGCCAACGGTCTGCTCGTCGGCGGCACGCGCTACGCCATAGGCCACACGATGGTCGTCTACGTCGGCGACTGCAAGCTGTATCTGCGCATCTGCGCGCTCGAGCCCGCCGCCTGAGGAGCCTGAGACATGTTTGAACGAAGTATCGCCGGGACCCTCTGGTACTGGTGGCGGCAGAGCGCGGTATTCGCGGTCCTGCGCGCCGTGTACCGGTGGTTTCGCAACGCGTGGCAGTACAGCCTCGTGCGCCGGATGCTCGTGCACGTCAGCCGCATCCAGGAGAAGTACGAGGCGAGCCTGTTCGCGCGGATAATGAACGCCGTGCTCGGCGGGATAGCCGGGGCGCTCGGGTATTTCTTCCGCTGGTTTGGGCGGATAAACGCCGGCAGCGTGAACGAGCGGGTGTTCCGCAGGCTCTTCTCCGGCTCGTTCATCTTCCGCTACGAGACGCTTTTCGGCATCTTCATCGCGGCGATGTTCCTCTTCCCGCACGATTACTGGAACAATTCCTACGCCCTTGTCGCGGCGGTGGGATTCCTGGGGCTGTATCTCTGCGTCTGCGGCGCGAAGGGGAGAAAGCCGCTTTCCCCGGCGAAGCTGGGTCTTCCCATGATGCTCTTCGCCATCGTCTGCTTCGGCAGCCTCGCGTTTTCGCATGATTTCCACGACAGCGTACGCATCCTTCTGCTGCTCCTCGCGGCCTTCCTGCTGTGCTACGTCGCGGCCGCCTCGATAACGGACAGACGGAGTCTGATGACCATCCTCGGCTTTATCTACTTCGCCGTGCTGCTCACGGCGTGCTACGCCCTCGTCCAGCGCTTTCTCGGCGTCAAGGTCAGCAGCTCCTTTACCGACCTCATGGCCAACAAGGGCGTCCCCGGGCGCGTTTATTCCACGATGGACAACCCCAACAACTACGCGGAGCTGCTCGTCATGACGACGCCGCTCGCCGCCGTCTGGGCGGTCAAGGTCCGCGCGAAGCTTCGCACGCTCCCGCTTTCGCCCTTCCTCTGCTGCGGGCTCGCGCTGCCGATGCTCGCCATGGTCATGACGTATTCGCGCAGCGGGTGGATATCCGTCGCGCTCGCCTTCGCGATACTCTTTTATTACGGCGACAAGCGCTGGATACCGCTGCTCCTTATCGCCTGCGTGCTGGCGATACCGTTCCTGCCGAACAGCGTCGTCGTCCGCCTGACGAGCATGGTCAGCGGGGAGGACAGCTCGAGCAAGTTCCGCGTCTATATCTGGCAGGGCGTTTTCCTCCTGCTGCTCGATCACGGCCTCACCGGCATAGGCCTCGGCCCCGGGAGCTTCGCCGTCGTCTACAAGAACTACGCCCGCAGCAGGGCGACCATAGGCGTCCCGCACAGCCACATGCTCTGGTCGGAGATCATGGTCGAGACCGGCGTCCTCGGGCTCATAACGAGCCTCTGGATGTTCCTCGGCATCGTCCGCAGGAGCGCCGTCGGCGCCTCGCGCTCCGGCCCGGGAGTCCGCCGCCTCGCGCTGTGCGCCTGCCTCGGCGCGCTCATCGGCATCTCGGTCACGTTCTTCGTCGAGTACGTCTGGTTCTATCCGCGCGACATGTTCGCCTTCTTCCTCGTCTGCGGCCTCGCGCTCGGGCTCTTAAACGCCCCGGCGGAGGCCTTCCCCGAGGAGCCCGCGACCCTCGTCGAGCACTGATAATAACGCAAAAAAAACGCTTCCTCTCAAGGGGCGTGCAGATCAGGGATACGACAGCCGCAAAAAGGATCTTTCCGCGTCAGACTTCGTTGCCCGTACTCGGAATACAATAGCCAGTATTCCTGCGCCGTTCGCCTCGTCTGATACAAAAATCTCACTTTTTGCGGTGCAAAGCAGTTTTGCGAGAGCTATTTTTCGTTCAGGCAAAATAAAAACCGCCGGGAATACTGGATATGTATTTCCGGCGGTTCTTTATGAAGTTTGGGCGGAAAAGAGCCTCGCAAAACCTGCCTTATCCCTGATTTGCACGCCCTAAACGAGAGGAAGCGTTTTTGTTTTATTCGGGGCTTGCGCCTGTGCGGGCTTAATCGCCCCACCACCAGGCGGAGTAGCCGTAGTTCGCGTAGCGGGTGTAGCCGGGATAGCCGTCGTAGTAGCCGTCGTCGTACCCCAGCTCGTAGCCCTCCTGATAGCCTCGGACGTAGTCGGGATCGCCGGTCATGGCGTCGTAGTAGTTCTCGCCGTACTCGACCTCGTCCCAGCCGTCGTCGTAGCCGACCTCGTAGGCTTCGTCATAGCCCTCGTCGAGGCCCTCGTAGTAGGCGTCGCTCGCGCCGGGGACGTCGGTGCTGAGCGCGGGCCTGTTCTCGCCGTAGCTCGTGTAGCGGGTGTAGCCGGGATAGCCGTCATAGTAGCCGTCGAAGTAGCCCCAGTCGTAGCCCTCCTCGAAGCCCTCGCGGAAGGTCGCGCCGCCGGAGTAGCCGTAGGCGGCGAAGTCGTCGTCGTAGTTCTCGCCGTAGTCGACCTCGTCCCAGCCGTCCTGATAGCCTATCTCATAGCCCTCGTCGTAGCCGTAGATGATGCCGTTGTCGCGCTGCTCGTCGGAGCCGCCGATGCCGAGGAAGGAGAGGTCGAGGCCGGTCTCCTCGCTTATCTCGTTGAGATTATCGCCTATCCTCTCGCCGAGCTCGTTGAAGTCGTCCTCGTCCATGTCGGCGAGCATCCTCGCGCCGGAGACGGCGATCGCGGCGGACTTGTCATACGCGCCTATCCGAAGCGCGCCGGAGGCCGCGACGACCGTGTCGCCGTAATAATCCTTGACCTTGAGGTCGGAGACGGCAAGGTCGAGGGACTTGGCGTTCATCTTCAGCGTGCCCTCGAGCTTGATGTCCGTGTCGCCGTCGTCGGTCTTGACGCGGAGGCTGAGCGCGCCGGAGTTCTTGTTGTATTCGGTCTGGGCGGAGAAGATGTTGTACTTGCTGCCGTTGTACTTCTCGACGATCTTGGTCTCGTCGGTGAAGACGCCGCCCTTGCCGGAGTGGTTGCCGGAGGAGGAGACGATATACTCGTCGGACCAGTCGTCGCCCTTGGAGGCGGCGGAGAGGGTGATGTCGTCGACGTAGGCGTTCGGACCGCCGAAGTAGCCGGAGAGGATGAGCTTCTGGTCTTCGACCTTCTTTTCGTATACGAAGGCGGAGATGTAGCCGCCGCTGACGTAGACCTTGAGCTCTATGTCGCCGAGCTCGTCGAGCACGTCGTCCTCAAACTGCTCTACCAGATCGTCGAAGTCGAGATCCGCGAAGGAGTCTCTGAGGTCCTCGACGTCGTATTCGTCAAAGCCGACGGAGACGAAGAGGTCAGCGAGATTGTCGCCGAACTTGTCGGGCTTGACGCACTTGACGACGGACTCGAGGTAGGTCTCGAGCGCCTTCTGCGGGATCCTGACGTTGTATCTGGCGGCCTTGACGGTCGTGCCGTTGACGTCGATGGTCTCCTTGCCGTCCTTGGTGACGGTGATGGCCTTGGTCAGAGCCTTGTTCGCGGCCTCGACGCCCTTCTTGTCGACGAGCTCCTCGCTCATCTTTTCGACCTGATCGACTATCTCGAACACGTTGAAGCCGACGTCGTCAAGCTCGTCGGAGCCGCTGAGCTCGCCGAGGTCTCTGCCTATGGTCTTGGTATCGAGCCCGTAAAACTCGCCGTCGGTTATCTCGGGCGAGCCTATATAGAGCTTGGAGTCGTTGACGGCGAGCTTTATCGTCGCGATGTCCCCGCCGGAGGTGATCGGCGTGAAGACGACGTCCGCAAGGCGGTCGGCGCCGCTGTAGTTGATGAACGCGCGCGCGCCGAGACCGTCCATGTCGTCGCCGTCAAGCTCCCTCAGAGAGAGCTCGATCTCCTCGGAGAACTTCTTTTCCTTGTATATAGCCTTCAGATCGATGGGATCGAGAGACTCGACCGCCGACGTATAGGCCTTGACGGACTTCTTGAAGGCCTTGCCGACCGTCCCCTTCGCTCCGGAGAAGACTCCGAGCAGGAAGCAGGCGACGAGCGCGCCTATGACGACGACGGCGGCGATTATGCCGATGATGAGACCGAGCTTCGGTCCCTTTTTCTGCTTCGCGGGAGCCGCGTAAGCCTGCTGCTGCGCGTAGGCGGGCGCGGCGTAGGCCTGCTGCTGAGCGTAAGGCTGCTGCGGAGCGGCGTAGGTCTGCTGCTGCGGAGCGTAGGCGGGCTGCTCGGGCGCCCTGTAAACGGGCTGTTCCGGCGCGGGAGCCGTAAAGACCGGCTGCTCGGGGGCGGCGGGAGCCTCGGGC
>JAFZAM010000169.1 GCA_017557265.1 Oscillospiraceae bacterium
CCGCGAATGGATAAAGCGCTGCGGCAACCGCTGCGACGAGCGCGTCGTGCGCCGCTACGTGACGCGCAGCCCCGAGGCCATGGACTGGCTGCTCGGCATCATAACGCGGCCGGAATACGGCGTGCGCCCCGAGCTGCAGGGCTGCCTCTACAAGGGCGAGACGTACCGCGAGCTCATCGGCTCGCACATCTTCTACGACGGACCCATCTCGCGGACGGGCAAATTCGGCGGCATGACCGACGTCATCGAATGCATGTATCTCGAGTCGCAAAAATACGGCGTGAGGTATCTTTTCAACACGCCCATGGAGCAGCTCATCGTCGAGGACGGGCGCGTAGTCGGCGCGTACGGACGCGGCGAGGACGGCCTTATCGCCGTCAGAGCGAGCAGGGGAGTCGTCCTTGCGACGGGCGGCATCGACGGCAATGACGAGATGTGCGCCGACCTCTGCCCCGTGGCCAACAAGACCGCCGAGAAGCTCTACTGGCCGAAGGGCGGCAATCTCGGCGACGGGCACAGAGCCGCGCTCTGGGCGGGCGCGGACTTCGAGGACCTGCCTTTTCCCGCGATGCTCCATCCGCAGGCCTACCGCCATCCGAGCTGGTGCTTCCTCTTCGTAAACCCCGCCGGGCGCCGGTACATGAACGAGGACAACTACCTGCAGGCGCGCAGCCTCGGCGTAATCAAGGAGGGCGTGAAGTTCTGCTGGAGCATATTCGACTCCGACTGGCGCGAGAAGGTCCCCGCGACGCTGCCCTACGGCGGCGGCCTCTTCTGGGGCAACGACTACGCCCTCGGCATCAGCACGGAATTTCAGCAGGCGGGCGAGGAAGCTAAGCTCGAGCAGGGACTCAAGGGCGGCTACGCCTTCGTGGCCGATACGCCCGAGGAGCTCGCCGGGAAGATGGGCGTCGATCCCGCCGTCTTCGCCGAGACGTTCAACAGATATAACGCCATGTGCGCCGCGGGGAAGGACGAGGACTTCGGCAAGCGGCCGGAGCTCCTCATCCCGCTCGACAAGCCGCCCTATTACGCGAAAAAGATAGCCGTCGCGCTCCTCGCCGTCGTCGGCGGCGTGCGCGTCGACGCGGAGAGCCGCGCCCTGACCCCGGAGCATAAGCCCGTTCCCGGGCTCTACGCGCTCGGCAATACCGCCGGCGGGCGCTACGGCGTGGACTATCCCCTGATGATCCCCGGCAACTCCCACGGCACCGCGCTCACCTTCGGCTACCTCCTCGGTCGAGAGCTCGCGAAATAAAAGACCCGCCTTCCGGCGGGAAAAAAGAACCGTTCCCGGATGACAAAGTTTAGCAGCAGCATAAAGGAGGACAACAATGAGCGAAAAGATATCAGACAAAGAAAAGAAACGGATCAGGAATTTAATGAAAGATGGAACGGCAGCAATAATAGAAGAGGCAAAGTCGGGCAAACCCTATACGCTTACTCGTACGCTCGCGTGTACGAAACGGGCCTACAGGCCGAGCGAGCCAGAGACGAACTCAAAAGACTCGGTATAAAATGTTTCGTATTTAAGGAGTGCGAATATCATAGGGATGGAACGCATTTTGGGGACGGTTCTTTTGTCCCAATTCGGATCGTTCTCGAAACATAACCAAAAGGCCGCTTCCCAAATTCGGGCAGCGGCCTTCTCTTGCCCTTATCATTGATCTCTGTTGTATATCGCGGCGACGGACTTCCTGCTGCCGCCTATGACGGCGACGGCGGCTATCGCGTTGACGACCATGAAGCAGGTCAGCACGCCGCGCACGGGGATGACCGTCGTCATCGCGCCGGCGAGCAGCTCGCCAGCGAAGGCGCCGGTGGTGTTGAGCATGTTGAACGCGCCGTTGAAGCGCCCCTTCTTCTCGTCGGGAACGTAGCTCTGCGTCGAGGAGATGCGTATCGTATAGCTCGTGACGCCGCCGAGCCCCGTGAGGAAGCACATTATCATCATCAGCGGGACGGTCGTATAGAGATAGAAGCCCTCGAGCAGGGAGATGACGATATATACGGCGAGCGCGATGGCGTACTTCGCCTTGACGGGGAGCTTTATCCTGTAGTGCGCGGCGCCGCCGACGGCGCGGCCGACGAGCGCCATGCCCCAGACGAGCATGTAGATATATTCGCCGTTATTGAAGCTGCCCTTGAAGAAGGGGAGCGTGATGACGGACGAGGCGCCGCTCGCGAGGGAGGAGAACGTGAAATAGACCGCGACCGCGAGCAGCCCCTTTTCCTCGAGCAGGTACTTAAAGCCCTCTTTTACGTCCCGCAGCAGCCGCATGCCGGAGGGCGGAGAGTCGTCCTCGAGCTTGCGCTTTTCGATATACTGCTCCTCAGCGCCGATGCGCGTCTCCATGACGGCGGCGACGAAGAAGCAGATCGCGTTCGCGCCGAGCAGCGGCGCGATGCCGACGAGGTTATAAAAGTACGTCGAGACGGGGACCATGACCGCCGAGAGCGTCTCGAGCAGGCTCGATATCGAATACGCCTTGGAGTAGTTGCCCTCCGTGATGAGCAGGGGATAGAAGCTCTCGAAGGCGACCATGTATATGCTGTTTATCGAGCCGAGTATGAAGACGTAGACGGCGAATAGGACGAAGTTGAAGAGCCCCCGCCAGAGCAGCACGGCGACGAGCGCGTAGAGCCCCGCGGATATGAAATCGAGCGTGTATATCGTCTTCTTGCGCGAGAAGCGGTCGAGAATGGCGCCCGAGAAGATGGGCATGACGATCTGCGGGAGCGTGAATATCGCGACGTAAATGGCGAAGTAGAGCGCCGACTGGGTATAGTCGAGCACCATCAGGCTCATCGCGAAGCCTGACATGGCGTTTCCGAACATGGATATGACGCTGCCGAGGGTGATTATCGTGAAGTCCTTCGTCCAGAGAGTATTCGGATTTTTCTCCCGCTTTAATGCCATTTTTGCTCCAATGGGACGTCCGTCCCGACTCATAGTCAGCAGGAGGGGAGCGCGTCCCCTCCTGCCTGCGCTGGAGAATGCCTGCTCCGGCCCTGGTGCCGGCGACGGGGGTCGAACCCGTACATCCTTGCGGATACGGGATTTTAAGTCCCGGGTGTCTGCCAGTTCCACCACGCCGGCCCGCAAAAACAAATTATACCACTCCGCGCCCGCGCCGTCAATCCGCGCCGGGAAGCGCGGAAAAACAAAAAGCGGTTGCGGCGCGCGCGGGGAAGTAGTATAATAAATAGTCGGAAAGACAGAGGAAAGGAGCGATCCCCGCGTGCGCATTCTGGCCGTATCCGATATGGAGAGCAAGTTCATATGGGATCACTTCGACCCGGCGGCGTTCCAGGGGATAGACTTCATCATTTCCTGCGGCGACCTCAAGGCCTCGTATCTGTCCTTCATCGTCTCGATGATACCCGCCCCGCTCTTTTACGTCCACGGCAACCACGACACGGAGTACCTGACGAGGCCGCCCGAGGGCTGCATCGACATCGACGGCCGCGTCGTGAGCTTCAGAGGCCTGCGCGTAGGCGGCCTCGGCGGCTGCCTCGGCTCGTCGCCCGAGCCCTTCCAGTTTACCGAGCAGGAAATGTCCCGCCGCGCCAAGCGCTTTGAAAACGAGATAAAGAGAAAGCACGGGCTCGATATTTTCGTGTCCCACGCCGCGCCCCTCGGCTTCGGCGACGGGGACGATCCATTCCACAAGGGCTTCGAGGCGTTCTGCCAGCTGGACGCCGCCCATGAGCCGAGGCTGCACTTTTTCGGCCATAAGCACCTCTCTGGCTCGCCGGTCAACAAAGCTGCCGTAACGAAGCTCGGGAACACGACATTGGTAAACGCGACCGGATACCGGATCGTGGATATAGACGAATTATAATAATTTCAAATAGGAGCGTGTAATCATGAAGATCAAAGCCGCAGTCTGCCGCGAAGCGGGCGCTCTCGCCATCGAGGAAGTCGAGCTCGCTGAGCCCAAAATGGGCGAGATTCTCGTCAAAATGGTCGCCAGCGGCGTCTGCCACACCGACGCCGCCGCAAGAAACCTCTTCATTCCCGCCATCCTCCCGATGGTCCTCGGCCACGAGGGCGTCGGCATAGTCGAATCCGTCGGCGAGGGCGTGACCGAGCTCGCCCCGGGCGACAAGGTCATCATCAGCTTCCCCTACTGCGGCGAGTGCGACTACTGCCGCGAGGGGCATCCCTACGCCTGCGAGGACAGCTTCCATCTCTTCTTCCACGGCAAATATAAGGACGGGACGACCCGCATCACCGGCGCGGACGGGGCCGAGATAGGCTCTCTGTTCGGCCAGGGCTCCTTCGCGACCTACGCCGTCTGCGACGCCTCCAGCGCCGTCAAGGTCGACGTGAGCGTCGACGAGCTCAAGGCTCTGTGCTCCCTCGGCTGCGGCATCCAGACCGGTGCCGGCGCCGTGCTCAACCGCATGGCTCCGAGACCCGGCACGTCGCTCGTCGTCTTCGGCTGCGGCGCCGTCGGCATCGCCGCCATCATGGCCGGCAAAATAGCCGGCTGCTCGACGATAATCGGCGTCGACATCGTCCCCTCGAGGCTCGAGCTCGCGCTCGAGTGCGGCGCGACCCACGTCATCAACGGCAAAGACTTCGACGACGTGCCCGCCGAGATAAGGCGCATCTGCGGCGGCAAGGGCGCGCACTTCGCGCTCGAGGCCTCCGGCGTCCCCGCGCTC
>JAFZAM010000170.1 GCA_017557265.1 Oscillospiraceae bacterium
CCGTACGCACGTCCTCATCCAGCTGACCGAGGCCGCCGGCATCGACGAGCCCTGCCGCACCTATATCGCCCTTCAGGTCTTCCGCGAGCTCCGGCTCATCTCGCTCAGCGAGCGGCGCGGACTGTTCAATATACGCATACCGCCCAGCGCCGCGAAGGTCGAGCTGAGCGATTCGAATATCCTGAGGCGGCTGTCGTCGCCGGAGGCGTCTGAAAAAGCATGAACGAGGAAGAAGTATATTCCCAGTACCTTGCTCTCGAGGAGAAGGTCAAAAGCTATAACCCGGGTCTGAACGTGCCGCGCCTGCGCGCGGCATATGAATTCGCCGCGGCCATGCACGGCGAGCAGCGCCGCAAGGACGGGACACTCTATATCACCCACCCCATCGCCGCGGCCGAGATAGCCGCCGAGATGGGCCTTGACGAGGATGCGATAATCTCCGCGCTCCTTCACGACGTAGTAGAGGACACTCCTGCGACGATAGACGATATACGCAAGAACTTCGGCCAGTCCGTCGCCGACATAGTCGACGGCGTCACGAAGCTGACCCGCGTCATCTACACGAGCAAGGAGGAGGAGCAGGTCGAGAACCTGCGCAAGATGCTCATCGCCATGGCGAGGGACATCCGCGTCATCCTCATCAAGATAGCCGACCGCCTGCACAACATGCGCACGATGGAGTATCAGGCGCATGACACGCAGCGCGCCAAGGCCCTCGAGACGATGGAGGTCTACGCCCCGATAGCGCACCGCCTCGGCATACAGAAGATAAAATGGGAGCTCGAGGACCTCTCGCTCATCTACCTCGATCCGCTCGGCTATACGGAGATAACCGCCAAGCTCGAAAAGCGCATGCCGACCCTCGAGAAGTTCATGGACACGATAAACTCCCGCATCCTCGCGCGGATGCAGGAATACGGCATCGACGCCGCCGTCAGCGGCCGCATCAAGCATATATACAGCATCTACCGCAAGATGTACACGCAGAACAAGTCCCTCGACGAGGTCTTCGACCTGTGCGCGTTCCGCGTCATCGTCTCCGACGTCTCCGACTGCTACAACGTCCTCGGTCACATCCACGACCTCTTCAAGCCCATCGCGGGCAAGTTCAAGGACTATATAAGCACGCCGAAGCCCAACATGTACCAGTCCATACACACGACCGTCGTCGGGCCCGAGGGCATCCCCTTCGAGGTCCAGATTCGCACCTGGGACATGCACCATACCGCCGAATACGGCATCGCGGCCCACTGGAAATACAAGCAGGGGCTCGGCGCCGAGGACGCGGGCGAGGAGAAGTTCGCCTGGATACGCACGCTGCTGGAGTCCCAGCAGGACAGCGACGCGACCGAGTTCGTGCAGGATCTGAAGATAGACATGTTCGCCGACGAGGTCTTCGTCTTCACCCCCGAGGGCGATGTCATAAACCTCCCCGCCGGCGCGACCCCGATTGACTTCGCCTACGCCATCCACTCCGACGTCGGCAACCGCATGACCTCCGCGAAGGTAAACGGGCGCATAACGCCCTACGACACCGTCCTTCAAAACGGCGACATAGTCGAGGTCCTGACCTCGAAGACCGCCAGGGGCCCGAGCCGCGACTGGATCTCTCTCGCGCACTCGACCAAGGCCAAGAACAAGATAAAGCAGTGGTTCAAGAAGGAGCGCCGCGAGGAGAACATCGAGTTCGGGCGCGCCGCCTTCGAGGCGGAGATGAAGCGAAACCGCCTCTCCCCGAGCGACTTCCTCGACGAGGAGATAGTCTCGGCTTCGCTCAAGAAGCTCTCCGTCTCATCCCTCGACGAGATGTACGCCGCCATCGGCTACGGCGGCATGAGCACGGCGCGCGCCGTCAACCGCTTCCGCGAGGAGGTCATCCGCTCGCGCAAGCAGCAGCAACAGCGCGAGAAGACCGACAAGCTCACCTCCGGCGGCGAGACGCCTCCCGCCGGGCAGAGCCGCCCCGTGCGCGGCATCGTCGTGCAGGGCGTGGATAACTGCCTTATCAAATTCGCCCGCTGCTGCACCCCCGTCCCCGGGGACAAGGTCGTCGGCTTCATAACCAAGGGCTACGGCATCTCCGTCCACCGCGCCGAGTGCCTCAACTGCCTCAACTCCCGCGCCAGAGGCGAGGACGACGGGCGCTGGATTGACGTCGGCTGGGGCGAGACGAACGGCGAGCTCTATACGACCTCGATAACCATGAACGCGCGCGACCGCAACGGCCTCATCGTCGACGTCGCGACCGTCCTCAACGCAGCCAAGGTCAAGATACTCTCGATGAACATGCGCGAGACGGGCGGCGGCAAGGCCGTCGCGATGATCTCGCTCGAGGTGCCGGACAACTCCGTCCTCGCCTCCGTCATGAGCCGGCTCTCGCTCATCAGCGGCGTCGTCGACGTCTCCCGTCCGGGAGTCTGAGGAGGGGCGCATGAGAGCAGTCGTAACGAGGGTCCGCTCCGCCTCCGTCGTCACGGAGGGAAAGACCATAGGCGAGATAAAGGGCGGCCTGCTCGTCCTGCTCGCGGTGCACCGCGACGACGGGAGAGCAGAGGCCGAAAAGCTCGCCAAAAAGATATGCTCGCTGCGCATTTTCGAGGACGCGGGGGGCAAAATGAATCTCGGGCTCGCCGAGGCCGGCGGGTCCGTCCTCGTCGTATCGCAGTTCACGCTCTACGGCAACTGCGCGCACGGCAGGCGCCCGGAATTTCTCGAGTCCGCGCGCCCGGATACGGCGATACCTCTCTACGAATACTTCATCGAGCTCTGCCGCGAGGCGGGGTTTCATACCGAGACGGGCTCTTTCGGGGCCGACATGCTCGTCACGAGCGAAAACGACGGACCCGTCACGCTCATCCTCGACACGGATCGGCTCTAAGCCGGAAAGGAAAAAGACATGCTCGTTAAATCCATGGAGGTCGGCCAGCTCTCGACCAACTGCTACGTCGTGACCGACGAAGGCTCCCTCGAATGCGCGATAATCGATCCAGGCGCGGAGTCCGGGCGCATACTCAACTATATCGAGGAGAACGGCCTCAAGCCCGTCTGCATCATGCTGACCCACGGGCATTTCGACCACACGACAGCCGTCGACGTCATCCAGTCGGAGAAGGACCTCCCCGTCTATATAAACAAAAAGGACGTCCTCGAGACCGGGCACGCCAGCCTCAAGTTCTCCGCCCGCCCCTTCGTCAGGTACTACGGCGAGGGCGACGAAGTCAAGGTCGGCTCGCTGGTGTTCCGCGTCATGGAGACGCCGGGGCACTCCGAGGGGAGCGTCTCGCTCGTCTGCGAGGACGCGATATTCTCCGGCGACACGCTCTTTCGCGGCTCCATAGGGCGCACCGACTTCGAGGGCGGGGACATGAACGCCATGCTCGCCTCCCTGCGCCGCCTCGCGGGGCTCGAGGGCGACTTCGAGGTCTTCCCCGGCCACGCCGACGCGACGAGCCTCGACCGCGAGCGCCGCTTCAATCCCTACGTGCGCGCCGCTCTGGAGGGCTGAAATTGGATTTCGTCATGATAGGGCACGACCTCCGGTACGCCGTCGAGCAGATGCTGCTGACGCTGTTCCCGGACGAAAAGCCCGTCCTGAAGACCGAACCGGGCGATACGCCCTGCTTCGTCACCGAGCTCGTCGAGAGCGGAGGCGAGGCGGAGGCGCGCGCCCGTTTTCTCACCGCGCGGGGCGAATTTTCCGCTGCGCGCAAAGCCGCGCTTCCCGAAAAGGAGAAAAAGTCCGCCGCGCAGATGCTCGTCAAGCTCGCCGTCTACGACGCGGCGATAAGCGCGGGCGTGAGCGCGCCTCCGTGGGGCGCTCTGACGGGCATAAGGCCCGCCAAGCTCGCGGCAAGGCGGCTCGCGGAGGGAAAGTCCGACGCGGCCGAGTAC
>JAFZAM010000171.1 GCA_017557265.1 Oscillospiraceae bacterium
AGGAACTTCGCGACGTCGCGCGCGTGGTAGCGCGGGGTCATCTCGGATTTGTAGGTCAGCTCCTGCTCCTCGTCGATGATGAGGAGCCTCAGCTCCGACACGGGCGCGAACACGGCGCTCCGCGTCCCGACGACGACGTTCACGAGCCCGTCCCTTATCCGGCGCCACTCGTCGAGGCGCTCGGCCTGAGTGAGCGAGCTGTGCAGGACGGCGACCGCGTCCCCGAAATGGAGGCGGAAGGTCGCGACGAGCTGCGGAGTCAGAGCTATCTCGGGGACGAGGGCTATCGCCCTGCCGCCCTGCTCGATGGCGCGGGCGATGAGGCGGATATAGACGGCGGTCTTGCCGGAGCCGGTCACGCCGCGAAGCAGCGCGGCGCGCGCCTTCCCGTCCATGAGGGCGGCTATGCCCTCGTAGGCGCGGCGCTGGTCCTCCGTCAGCTCGTCCATGGCGCGGGACGCGCCCTCGGAATAGGCGGGCCTGCGGTAGGCGGGTATCTTCACGAGCTCGACGAGCCCCTGTCTTTCAAGGCCCTTGAGGCTCTGGCGCGAGGCGCCGGTGAAGTATGTGAGTTCCTTCGACGAGGCCTCGCCGAGCTGGGCGAGAAGCCGGAGCAGCTCGGCCTGCGACGGGGCCTTTTTCGCCTTCTTCTCAGCCTGCGTGAGCGCCTCCTCGGGCGCGACGGCGAGCCTGGCGAGCTCCGTCGTCCTGTCGCCGGAAAGGCGCCACACGCCCGACGGGAGCATGGCGCGCACGGCCTCGTAGAGCGTGCAGAAGAAGCGGGATTTCATCCACTTGGCGAGCTCGAGGAAGCCCTCCTGAACGAGCGGCTCCCCGTCCTCGACGGAAACAATCTCTTTGAGGCCCTTCGCCTCGCCCTCTCTGACGGAGAAGACGAAGCCCTCGGCCTGCCGGTTGCCGCGCGAGAACGGGACTTTTACGCGCACTCCGGGCTTCGCCCCCGCCTCGAGAGCGGCGGGAACGGCATAGTCGTAGAGCTTGTCGATGGCGAAGGTCGCGGCATCTACGGCGACCGAAGCGATAAGGGCCACGGGGGCTTACATGTACTCCTTGCGGATGGAAGCGCCGTACTTGCCCTCGGCGACCTCGTTGATGGCCATGGAGACGGGCTTCTGATCGAGGGACTCGCCGCGCTCCTCGGCCTCCTCGGCGATCTCGCGGGAGCGCTTGGCGACGGCGTTGACGAGCAGGTAGCGGCTGTTGACCTTTTCGAGCAGGGTGCTCATGGGGGGATAAAGCATCATTTTTAAGACATATCCTTTCATGCGGGCTCGCGCCCGGGATGTTTTATTTGAGCGGGCTCAGGCCCGGATCATTCGAAGTAGTGCTTGCGCTCGGGAGTGCGGCATTTTTCCGCGGTCATGATGGCCACGGCCTCGTCCGCCGCCGTCTCGACGCGGTCGTTAATGATGACGTATTTGTACATATCGACCTTCTCGCATTCGCGCCTGGCCTGATCGAGGCGCTTGAGGACCTTCTCCTCGGAGTCGGTGCCGCGCGCCCTGAGGCGCTGCTCGAGAATTTCGAAGCTGCCCGGGAAGAGGAATATCCCGATGGCCTCGGGCCGCTTTTTCATGACGGAGGCCGCGCCCTGCGTCTCGATGTCGAGGATGACGTCGTAGCCGGCGCTCAGCTTCTCGTCGACGGGGCCGGCGGGGGTCCCGTAGTAGTTGCCGACGTACTCGGCCCATTCGAGCAGCTCGTCGTTTGCTATCATGCGCTCGAACTCCTCGCGGGAGACGAAGTGGTAGTCGATGTCGTTGCGCTCGCCGCGGCGCGGCTCGCGCGTCGTCGCGGAGATGGAAAAATACGTGTTGTCGAGCCTCTTGAGCAGGCGCGCGATGACCGTGCTCTTGCCCGCGCCGGACGGGCCCGATATTACGAACAGCTTGCCCTTACTCATTGGTCTGCTCCTCCTCGTCTTCGTCGGGTTCTGTCATGCGCCCGCCGACCGTCTCCGGCTGGAGGGCGGAGAGGATGATATGGCCGCTGTCGGCGATGAGCACGGCGCGGGTGCGCCTGCCGTAGGTCGCGTCGATGAGCATGCCCTGATCCCTCGCGTCGGTGATGATGCGCTTTATGGGCGCGGATTCCGGGCTCACGACGGCGACGACGCGGTCGGCCGAGACGAGGTTGCCGAATCCTATGCTGAAAAGCTTCAAGAGGCTCCCCTCCTATTCGATGTTCTGTATCTGCTCGCGGAGCTTCTCGATCTCCGCCTTCATGTCGACCACGATGCGGGTTATCTCGAGGTCCGTGCACTTCGAGCCGGTCGTATTGGCCTCGCGGTTCATCTCCTGAACGAGGAAGTCGAGCTTCCTGCCGACGGCGCCGCCGGCGTCGAGCATGCCGCGAAACTGCGTTATGTGGCTGCCGAGGCGGACGAGCTCCTCGTCCACGTCGACCTTCTCGGCAAAGAGCGCCGCCTCCGTGAGGATGCGCTGCTCGTCTATCTCCTTGCCCTCGAGGAGGTCCGTTATGCGCTTGGTGAGCTTGTCGCGCCACTGGGCTACGGACTCGGGCGAGCGCTTCGCGACGGCGAGGCGCATCTGCTCGAGGTTGTCGAGCTTGGAGCGCAGGTCGTCGGCGAGCTTGCCGCCCTCGCGCTCGCGCATGGCGTTGAACGCGGCGAGAGCGTCGCTCACGACGGCGGCGAGGCCGGCCGAGAAAGCCTCCTCGTCGAGTTCCTTCTTCTCCACGACGAAAACGTCCGGCAGGCGCGCGAACAGCGAGGCCGCCGAATCGTCGGGAATGCCCCACTTTTCGAACATCTCGTTGAAGGCGGCTCTGTACGCCTCGATGAGCGGCTCGTTCATCTTCACGTTCACGTCGGCGGTGCCGGCGTTCTCGACGCCTATCCAGACGTCGACCTTGCCGCGGCCGACCGCGGCGGCGACCGCCGAGCGGACGGACTCCTCCGCGAACGAATAGAGCCTCGGCATGCGCACGGAGGCGTCCAGAAAGCGGTTGTTGACGCTCTTTATCTCGACCGTCAGCGCAAGGTCGCCGCAGACGCCCTTGGCGCTGCCGTATCCCGTCATGCTTCTTATCATGTCATTTCATCCTTCCCCGCACGCGGCGGACGTAGACTCGGATGAGTCCCGAAAAACAGAAATCATACGCGAAAAACCCGATTATCGCGGCTCCCGCGACGGCGAGCTTCGAGGTATCCGGAAGCGAGAGCTCTCCGACGCCGAGCCTCGCCAGCACGAAGAACGCTCCGATGACGGCGAGGATGACCGCGAGCTTTAAAACGTACTCGGCGGCGCGGCTCTTGAGCTTCTCGACGAGGCTCTTGATCACCGGGTACCAGCCGAAGAGCAGGCAGAACATCGCGGCCGGAGCCTTCGACGGCGCGAGGATAAATCCCATCGCGGCGGCGACGAGGAATTCGAGCACTGCGTAGAGGTACCCGCATTCGATGAGCGCCGCGGCGGTCGCGAGCCCGGCGACGGCGGAAAAGGCTATCTTCCCCGTCGGGAGCATGGAGCCGAATATCAGCAGAGCCGCGGCCAGCGCCGCGCACAGCGCGGAGACCGCGGGCTTTCTCGCCTTTCCCCTCACGTCAGCAGCAGCCTATCAGGTCGCCGCCCATGCACTCGCAGCAGCAGTCGGCGAGCATTAGGGACGAGCAGCAGGAGCAGAAATCCATGCCGCCGCCCGTCTGAGGGGCTCTGTAGTAGCTGCCGGCGGAGTTCATGTAGTTGAGCGCGGTCGAATACTCGGCGTTGGACGGGTCCATGTTGACGGCAGTCGTATAGTACCTGCGCGCCTCGTCCATCCAGCCCTTGCGGTAGCATACGCTGCCCATGAGGAAGTTCCACTCCGCGTCGTGGTTGCTCACGCCGCGAAGCAGCGTCTCGGCGTAGGATACGTTGCCCATGTTTATCGCCTGACGGACCTGATTGTAGACCCCGCCGGAGGGGCGGTAGCCCGACTGTGTCTGGCCTGAGGAATATCCGCCCGAATACCCGCCGGAGTAGCCGCCGGAGGAATAGCCGCCCGACGAGGACTGCGCCGACGCCTGCCCCTTCTGGATGGCGTCGTAGGCCTCGTTTATCTCTTTCATTTTCTCCTGGGCCAGATCGGAGAGCGGGTTGTCGTGGTAGTTGTCCGGATGGTATTTGCGGACGAGATCGCGATAGGCTCTCTTTATCTCCTCCGGCGAGGCCGAAGGCGAAACTCCCAGTACGCTGTACGGATCCTTCATCTGCTTCTCCTGTCTCTTTAGTCGGGTTCGTGGCGGTTGTCGGGCTTGAACTTCCCGTCGAGCACGAGCTGAGTCGTCCTCGGCAGGCCGAGCTTTATGATATTGCGGAGCACCGGCGTGTAGACCGTCTCCGGCAGCAGCTCGAAATCGGCCTCCATGAGCGCCATGGAGTCGGCGAGCGTCTCCTTTATGGCTTCCTTCTCGGCGTCGTCGAGGACGCCGTCCTCCATGTACCGAGCGGCGACCGCGTTATATCTGTTCTTGGCTCTGTCCTCCTCGAGGTCGGCGTAGGCGTCGAGGATGTAGATTATCCTGCCCGTGTGGTAGAGCACCTGCGAGAGGATGCGCCCGCGCGTCTCGTCGGAGGCGTATTTGCCCGCGGCCGAGAGGCAGAGCGCGAACTTGTCCGCCGCCATATCGATGGACTTGCAGCCCGCCTTTTCCAGCTCCGCGAGCTCGGCGAGCCGGCGCTTGACCGCCTCGTCGTATTCGGGTATACCCGCCTTTTTCGCCCATCTCTTCGCCGCCACGTAAGCCGGCCAGGCGCGGAGCTTTCTGAAAAAGCCCTCGTCGGCCATGGTGTCGGCGAGCTTGCCCTTGGCGAGCACGACCGCGACGGCGGCCGCCTTCTCGAGCGCCGGGCACTCGCAGGAGCACTTCTTCCTGCGAAGCGGCGAGGCGGGGCAGCGTCTTCGCTCGGTGCAGAGGTCTCCGGGCTCCCAGTAGAGCATGGCGAGATAGGTCAGGTCGTAGCTGAGCGCGAACCTCGCGGCGGCGCCGTATTTCTTTTTGAGGCTGTGGCACAGGCCGCAGTAGGCCGCGCGGAAGCTCTCGTACTCGCGCACGAGCAGCTCGTCCTTGGCCGGTCTGACGTAACCGTACATTTGCGCGCTCCTCTCAGTTTATCGCCGTTATCGTCACTTCGACGCCCTTGTTGCGCCGGACGAATCTGTTTATCAGGACCACGGCCGCGACGCCGACGATGAAGCCGGCGAGGCTGCCGAGCAGGGCCTTCCCCTCGCCCGCGCCG
>JAFZAM010000014.1 GCA_017557265.1 Oscillospiraceae bacterium
CGCTGTTTTTCTCCAGCGAGGCGGCGAGCCGCAGCAGCTCCTCCCGCTCCATGCCGAGCGGCACGACGTCCGTGACGGCGGGGCTCCCCTCCGTGACGGTGCCGGTCTTGTCGAGCGCGACGATCTGCGTCCTGCCGGCGCTCTCGAGCGCGGCGGCGGTCTTGAAGAGGACGCCGTTTTTCGCGCCGACGCCGCTGCCGACCATGATGGCGACGGGCGTCGCGAGGCCGAGCGCGCACGGGCAGCTTATGACGAGCACGGATATCCCGCGCGCTATCGCGAAGGCAAACGGCCGCCCGGCTATGAGCCAGCCGGCTATCGTCAGTATCGCTATGCCTATGACCGCCGGGACGAATATCCCCGCGACCTTGTCCGCGATGCGCGCCAGCGGCGCCTTCGTCGCGGCGGCGTCCGAGACGGTGCGGATTATCTGGGCGAGCGTCGTGTCCTCGCCGACGCGGGTCGCGCGGCACTCGATATAGCCCTGCCGGTTCATCGTCGCGGCGGAGACGGGGTCGCCCTCCGCCTTGTCGACGGGGATGCTCTCGCCCGTCAGCGCGGATTCGTCTATCGAGGTCGCGCCCTTGACGACGACGCCGTCGACGGGTATCTGCTCGCCGGGTCGGACGACGAAGACGTCCCCCGTCCGTACCTCCTCTATGCCGACCTCGGTCTCGACGCCGCCGCGCAGTACGACGGCGGTCTTCGGCGCGAGGCTCATAAGCCCCTTGAGCGCGTCGGTCGTGCGGCCCTTGGACATGGCCTCGAGCATCTTGCCGACGGTTATCAGCGTCGGGATCATCGCCGCCGACTCGAAATAGAGGTTCATGCCGAGCTTCATGACCGTCTCGCGCTCTCCCCCGCCCTGCGCGAGTATCATCAGAAAGAGCTCGACGAGCGAGTAGCCGAAGGACGCGCCGGAGCCCAGCGCGACGAGGGTATCCATGTTCGGCGCGCCGCGCACGAGCGAGGTAAAGCCGGACGTGAAGAATTTTCCGTTTATTATCATGACGGCGAGCGCGAGCAGCAGCTCGAACAGGCCGAGGAAAACGTGGTTGTCGAATACCGCGGGCGCGGGCCAGCCCCACATGCCGTGCCCCATGGAAAAGTACATGAGCACGAGCAGGATGGGCACGGAAAATATGAGCCGCCGCTTGAGCTTCGGCGTCTCGCGGTCCTTGAGCGCCTCGGCGTCGGCCCAGGACGGCGCGCCGCCCTCCGCGTTCTTCGCCGCCGCGCCCTTTTTCGAGGCGCCGTACCCGGCGTTCTCGACGGCGCGGATTATCTCCGCGGGCGAGGCCGTCCCCTCGACGCCCATGGAGTTGGTCAGCAGGCTCACGGAGCACGCCGTCACGCCCGGAACGGCGGAGACGGCCTTCTCAACGCGCGCGGAGCACGCCGCGCAGCTCATGCCCGTGACTTGATATTGCTCCATCGTCCGTCTCCTTACTTCATCAGCTTTTTGAGCGTCTCCATCAGCTCGTCGACGGCCTCCTCGCGCCCGGCGCGGATGTCGTCGGAGACGCAGGTGCGCAGGTGCTCGGCGAGGAGCGTCCGGCAAAAGCCGTTGAGCGCGGAGCTGACCGCGGACGCCTGCACGAGCACGTCCGGACAGTAGGCGTCCTCGTCCAGCATGCGCTGCAGGCCGCGGACCTGCCCCTCTATCCTCTTGAGGCGGTTCATCAGATCGCGGCGTTCCCGCTCGCCGCGCACTTTTTTGCGCTCCGAGCATCTGCAGCAGCTCATTTCGGTCGTTTCGTCCATGTTGCGAAGCCTCCCTTATACCCCCGAGGGGTATCTGTCTGAGCGCATTGTATACCCCCGAGGGGTATTTGTCAACACCCGCGCCGAACTTTTTTCGCGCTCCCCCGCCCTCCCGCACGAAAAACCGCGCGGGAGGTTGTCGTTTATCGCGTATCGTGCTAAAATATTCCCATAGACAAACTCAAAGAAGGGTCAGTTATGATCGCCAATTACCACACTCATACGTTCCGCTGCGGGCACGCGGAGGGGGACGTCGCCGACTACGCCGCCGAGGCCGAGAAGGCCGGGCTGAAGATACTCGGCATGGCCGACCACACGCCTTACGACTTCTTCGACGTCGGGCCGCGTGACCGCCCGATGCGCATGAAGCCGGAGGAGCTGCCGGAATACGCCGAGGCCGTCCGCGCCGCCGCGAAGGAATACGCGGGGCGCATGGAGATACTGCTCGGCGTCGAGGCGGAGTACTACCCGAAGTACTTTCCGCGCCTCGTCGACATGCTCCGCGAGCACAAGGTCCGCTACATGATACTCGGGCAGCACTTCCTCGGCAACGAGGTCGACGAGCCCTACTGCGGCAGGCCCTGGTCGGACGTTTCCGTCCTCGAGCGCTACGTCGCGCAGAGCACGGAGGCGCTGCGGACGCGGCTGTTCACCTACTTCGCCCACCCCGACCTCATAAACTTCCCCGGGCAGGACGACGTCTACGAGCGCGAGATGCGCAGGCTCTGCCGCGCCGCGCGCGAGACGGAGACGCCGCTGGAGATAAATCTGCTCGGCCTGCGCGAGGGCCGCAACTACCCCGACGAGCGCTTCTGGCGTCTCGCGGCGGAGGAGGGCTGCGCGGCCCTGCTCGGCTGCGACGCCCATCGGCCGGAGGATCTTGAAGACTTCCGGAGCGAGCGGAAGGCGCTGGACATGGCGGAGCGGCTCGGGCTGAGGCTGCTCGAGCGTGTGGAATTGAAGAGCGTCTGAAGAAGCGCGGCGTCCGCATTTCCCGCCGCGCGGGAAAACATGCGGCGCGCTTTTTGCGCGGGCCGCGACGATTTTTATCGACTTTTTCGATCGACTGTAGTATACTATGTCGTGTTCCGCCCGCGGCCGGAAAGCGCCGCGCGGCAAATGAGATACGAAAGGCAAGTTCGAAGGTATGAAGCGCAGGAAAGGCGTCCCGCTCTGGGCGGCGATCATCCTGGATATCGTGGCTGCGGCGCTGCTGGTCGGCGGCTGGTTCGTCGCGCGCATCGTGAGAGACGCGCTCTCGCAGGAGGAGCCCATCGTCGTCGCGGAGCAGCATGTGCAGAGCACGCCGGCGCCCACCCCCGCGCCCGAGAGCGCGAGCGCGCCGGAGGACGAGCCCGAGCTCCCCGAGGAGACTCCGGAGCCCACGCCCGATCCGCGCAGCGAGTGGCAGATCCGCTTTGAAGATCATTTCTCGGACGAGGTCATAAGCTCCGAGAATTTCTACTCCGGCCCGAATCTGGGCGTCGTCGTCACCCACCACGAGTATGAGAGCGAGAAGGGCCCGGTGGCCTACCATCTGGCCGAGGTCTGGATCGGCAACATCGACTGCTTCCGCTCCGGTCTCGCCGCGACGCCGCCGCGCTTCCACATGTCGGCCTCGCTGACGAAGATGGCCGAGGACCAGAACGCCGTCGTCGCCGTCAACGGCGACTTCTGCAGCTACTCCTACGGCGGCATCGCCGTGCGCAACGGCGTCGTGTGGTCCAAGGTGCGCGGCTCGGTCGACCTCTGCGTGCTCTACCGCGACGGCACGATGGAAACGATGGTGCCCAAGGAGTTCGATCTCAACGCGGCGATCGAGCGCGACGTCTGGCAGGTGTGGACCTTCGGGCCCGCGCTGCTCAACGAGGACGGCTCGCCCCGCGACATCCCCTATTCCTCCATCCCGGAGATCCACATCACCGGGCGCAACCCCCGCACGGCCATCGGCTATTTCGAGCCGGGACACTACTGCTTCCTCGTCGCGGACGGGCGCCAGCCCGACTACTCCGTCGGCATGACGCTGCAGGAGATGTCCCAGATCCTGTCCGATCTCGGCTGCAAGGCCGGCTTCAACCTTGACGGCGGCGGCTCGTCGATGATGGTGTTCCAGGGCGAGCTGATCTCGCAGATCTACGCCAAGGTGCCGCGCAATCTGAGCGACTGCGTCCTCTTCACCGACTACGCGCCCGTCGAAGAGGAAGCCGAGCTGCCCGCCGAGGGCGAGGCTGCCGGAGAGAGCGCGGAAAGCGAGGTGGCAGAGCCGTGAAAAAGTTTATCCGCATCCTCGCCCACGCCGTGTTCATCCTGTCTCTGACCTCGATCACCTTCATGATCCTGAACGTCTACAACCCGCTCATGGGCTTCACCTCCAGCGACTATTCCAGGGCGATCTTCCTCTCGCTCTATGTGCTCGCCGCGATCCTCGCCGTGCTGACCTTCGTCCGCGGCGGCGGGAAAAAGAAAGCGCGGGAGCAGCAGCCCCCGCAGAGCGACACAAATCCATAAAAGATTA
>JAFZAM010000172.1 GCA_017557265.1 Oscillospiraceae bacterium
AGGGAGACCTGCGTCGTATTCCGCGGCGCGGGCGCCTCGCCCGAGGACGGGGACGCGCTCGAGGCGGCGCTCGCGGAGGACTGGCCCATGCTCGACGTCACCGTCATCGACGGCGGGCAGAGCGTATACCGCTGGGTCCTCGGCGTATTTTAGGAGGAAACATGGTCTTCTGGATAATAGCCGGCGCCGTCGTCCTGCTCTTCATCGCGCCGGCGCTGGTGCTCTCGGCGGTGCTCTATACGACGCTGCTGGTGCGCACGAAGCCCGAAAAATGGGGCCGCGAATGCTCCCTCCCCGAGGACGCGGAGTATAAGCGCATGTTCGATATCGGCATAGCGTGGAACGACGTTTGGAAGTCCCGCTCGCGCGAGGTGACGATAACGTCGGACGGGTTCAGGCTCGTCGGGGAGTACTTCGATTTCGGCGGGAAGACCGCCGCGATAATAATCCCCGGGCGCATGGAGTCGCTGCTGTATTCGTACTACTTCGCCGAGCCCTACAGGGCGGCGGGCTGCAACGTCCTCGTCATAGACAACCGCTCCCACGGCCTGAGTGAGGGGCGCCGCTGCTCGCTCGGCTATAAGGAATACCGCGACCTCATCCGCTGGTCCCGCCTGCTGACGGAGGAGCTCGGCAACGAGCGCGTCGTCCTGCACGGGATATGCATAGGCTCCTCGGCGGCGCTCTTCGCGCTGACGAGCCCCGACTGCCCGGCGGGCGTCGCGGGCATGGTCGCCGACGGCATGTACCCGACCTTCTACGAGTCCTTCAAAAACCACATGATTGAGGACCGCAGGCCGCTCTTCCCGCTGCTTTACGCGACGATGCTGTGGATACGCCTCCTCTCCGGGGCGAACGTCGTCACGGACGGCCCGGTAAAGCGCATAGACAGGCTGACGAAGCCCATACTCTTCCTGCACAGCCGCGAGGACGTCTACTCCCTGCCGAAGGAGGCCGAGCGGCTCTATTCGCTCTGCACGGCCGACAAGGAGCTCGTCTGGTTCGACCGCGGAGCGCACTCCCGCCTTCGCATAAACGCGCCGGAAAAATACGACGCGGCGATAAAAAGCTTCATTGAAAACAAGATAGAAAAGGAGAGCGATCAAAATGTATTGCATGACCTGCGGCGCCGAGATACCCGAGGGCTCTGAGTTCTGCATAAAGTGCGGCGCCTCGCAGACCGACCTGCCCGTACCCGTCGAGACGGAGGAATACCCCGCCTGCGAGGCCGCGCCCGAATGGACCTGGCCCGTCACGCCGACGAACGTCCTCGTCTGGGCGATCCTCGGCCTCGCCTTCGCCTGCACGTTCTATCTGAGCTTCCTCGGCATCATCTTCTCGGCGATAGGAATGAAAAAGCACCGCGCCTATCTGGAGTCCGGCGCGCCCTACTCGACGAAGGTCAAGGTCGGCGGCATACTCTCGAAGGTCGGCCTCGGCGTCGGCATCGGACTGACGGCGCTTTTCCTGCTCTATCTGACCGCCATCGCCGTCTGGCTCGTCTTTATGGGACGCCTGCTGCCCCTCGACGAGATAATCTCCGAGATCTTTTGAAAAAAGCGTTGCGCGGCGGCGAGCCGTGCGCTATACTGTATGTTAGTAAATCGTTGACTCACACACAAACCATAAAAGGAGATGTCTTGACATGATATGCACCAATTGCGGAGCCGAGATCCCCGAGGGCGCGAAGTTCTGCATCAGCTGCGGGACTCCCGCCGCCGCCGCTCCTCCGGTCGAGCAGCCGGTCTACGAGGCTCCCCAGGCTCCCGCCTACGAAGCCCCGCAGGCTCCCGTCTATGAGCAGCCGCAGGCCGCTCCCGTGTACGCCGCCGCTGCCGCCCCGCAGCAGCCCCAGTATCAGCAGCCGCAGTACCAGCAGCCCCAGCAGTACGCTCAGCCCCAGTATCAGCAGTATCAGCAGCCGCAGTATCAGCAGCAGCCGACCTACTACGCCCAGCCCCAGCCCGCCGACGCCGGCGTGAGCGGCAAGCCCGCGCTGACCTTCGGCATCCTCGGCATAATCTTCGCCTGCACGTTCTATCTGAGCTTCCTCGGCATCATCTTCTCCGCCATCGGCATCGGCAAGGCGAAGGCCTTCCGCGCCGCCGCCGGCCAGCTCTACGGGCCCGCGAAGGTCGGCAAGATCCTCGCGACCATCGGTCTTATCGTCGGTATCATCCTGACCGTCATCTTCGTGATCTGGCTCATCGCCATCATCGCCGCTTATTCCTGATAAGCCCCGAAAACTTAAAGTGCGACCCGGCCGTACTTTCGTGCGGCCGGGTCTTTTTATCGTCTTGCGGCTTGCTCGAAAAAGCGGAGCACCTCGCGCATGAAGCCCTCGTCCGTCGCGGAGAAGGGCCGTCTGTCGAGCCGGAGGAGAAATTCGCGCCTTTTCCGGCGCGAGCGGAGCCTTTTGAGCTCGGCTCTGCGCTCGGCGAGGAGCCGCGCCGCCTCCGGGGAAAGCCACGCCGAGGAGTGCCCGCCTCTGAACTCGTCGGAGACGAGCAGGGCGCGGGCGTTCGGGTTTTTGAGCTCCCCCGCGCGGCCGAAAAGGCTTATTTCCGTCGGAATGACCCCGTCGCGCGCGCCGTGGACGATGAGGACGGGCTTTTCCGTCGCGTTCAACGCCTCGAACGCGGAGGCGTTCGCCCCGCGGCCGAAGACGAGACGGGCGTGCAGGCGCACGAGGG
>JAFZAM010000015.1 GCA_017557265.1 Oscillospiraceae bacterium
GCATGTCCGCCTTGACGGCCTTGGAGCAGATCTTCTCGGCGCGCCACAGAGCCGGAAGGCTCCGCGCGACGGCCTCAATGGCGTCGGCGGGGGTCTCCTGCTTCTTCTCCTTACGCTTGAGAGCGTCCCAGTTTTCGAGGACCTCGTCCGCGCCGGAGACCTGCGTGTCGGCAAAGACGTGCGGGTGTCTGTAGATGAGCTTCTTGCAGACGCCGTCGGCCACGTCGTCGAGCGTGAAGCCGCCGGCCTCTCGCTCCATCTGACAATGGAAGACTATCTGCAAAAGTACGTCGCCGAGCTCCTCGGCGAGACCGGCCTTGTCGTCAAGGTCTATGGCCTCCGCGGCCTCGTACGCCTCCTCGATGAGGTTGCGCCTGACGCTCGCGTGGGTCTGCTCCCTGTCCCACGGGCATCCGTCCGGGGAGCGGAGCAGCTCCATGATCCCGACGAGGTCGTCGACTCCGTACCGCTCTTTCCTTTCAAAATTTAACATATTTTATCCGCCTTTACAAGCCTTATTTTGCTTTAATTCTCAGTATTTTAGCCACTTTTTCGCCTTTTGGTATCAATTCTATGTCCTCGGCGGTGATAACGCGCAGGACGATGACGAGCGCTGCGTAGACGACTATCGCGACGGCGATAGCGACGAGCATGCACAGGCACGTCACGAGGCGGCCGCCCGACTTGCCGATCGCGAGGCTCAGCGCGTAGTACGTCCCCCACGCCGCCGCGCCCATGATGAGGCTCGAGACGAGCGGCTTGACGAGCTGGCGCAGCATGCGCGGCTTATCCTTGACCTTGACGGCGATGATGATCATGTTGAGCACGCTGACCGTGAAGTAGCACGCGAGCGAGGCTATCGCCGCGCCGCTGACGTTGAGCGCGGGGACGGAGAGGAGCGC
Source organism: Oscillospiraceae bacterium (assembly GCA_017557265.1). Lineage (GTDB taxonomy): Bacteria > Bacillota > Clostridia > Oscillospirales > Oscillospiraceae > RGIG7949. Next base: position 903 of record JAFZAM010000015.1, read on the forward strand.
GAAGTTGCCCGCGACCTTGATGACGGCGCCTATAAGTATCGTGTATATGGGCATGCGCTCGTAGCCGTAGGCCTGCAAAACGGCGTTCGTCGTCAGCATGAGGCAGACGAAGAAGCCCGAGGGGCCGAGCCAGCGCAGGCAGGTCACGCCGGCGGCGTGCGTCGTCGGATAGAGGACGGCCATGATGGGCGCCGCGAGGACGCTCATGCCTATCGCGGCGGGCATACCGATGAGCGCCGTAAGCTTGACCGCGCCCTCCGCGACGCCGCGCGCGCGCATCGACTCGCTCTTGGCCATGTAGGCCGAGATGGCGGGGATGGCGCTTATCGTCAGCGGGACGGTGAACGCGCTCGGGAGGTTAAAGAGCGTCTGGACCTTCGTGAACGCGCCGTAGAGTATCTTCGAATCGAGGTAGGAGTAGCTCAGCGCGTGCTGCAGCCGCTCCATGATGAGCTTGGAGTCGACGACCGCGAGGACGCTCAGCACCGACGAGCCGAGCGCTATCGGGACGCCTATCTTTATAAGGTCGGCGAGTATCTTCCCGCGCCTGTCGGGGACGTCGGGCTCGGCCGAGGGGGCGCCCGCCGCCTTGTCCATGCGGCGCTTGTAAAACCAGGAGTACGCGAGCGCGAGCAGCTCGCCTATCGTGACGCCGGCGATGGCGCCCGCGGAGGCCATGGGCAGCCCGTAGCCCTTTCTTATGAACACGGCCGCGAGCGTCAGCCCGAAGGCGAGTTTGCAGACGACCTCGATTATCTGCGAGACCGAGGTCGAGACCATGTCGCTCAGGCCCTGCGTATACCCGCGGTACGCGCTCATGACGCACACCAGCAGGACGGCGGGGCCGAGCGCGAATATGCTCGGGGCGACCTCGACGTTGTTGAGGGCGGCGGCGAGCTGCTCGGAAAAGACCATCATGACGGCCGTGCCGAGCGCGCCGAGGACGGCGAACGCCGCCAGCGCGACGCGGAACGTGCGCTTTATCTGCAGCGTGCGGCCGCGAGCGTCCGCCGCCGCGACCAGACGCGACATCGCGACGGGCAGGCCCGCCGTCGAGAGCGTCAGCAGCAGCGAATAGATGTTGTACGCCGCGCCGAAGTACGACGTCCCCTCGTCGCCGAGGATGTTGTAGAGCGGTATTTTATAGACGGCGCCGATGACCTTGACTATCGCGACGGTCGCGGCGAGGATCGCGGCGCCCTGGACGAAGCTCTGTTTGCGGGTCTTCACTTTCCGTCTCCTCCGGCGACCTCGGCACCGCACTTGCGGCAGAATCGGTCGCCCTCTCCGCAGGACGAGCCGCACACGGGGCAGGGCCTCTCTTTTTTGAGCTCGGAGATGCGGCGGCGCAGCGCGGCCGCCTCCTCCTTCTTCCCGTCTATCTCCCGAAGCAGCGCGTCGACGGCCTCGTCGGCGGTCTCCTCGCCCGCGTAGGCGGCGTACATGAGCTCGCCGAGCTTGCGGAAGCTCACGTTCACCTCGCTGTTTATCTCGAAAATGCGGACGTTCAGCTTCGTGATCTCGATGGTGTCGCCGGTCTTCCTGCCGGCGTCCGCGATAGCCTTCTGCGCCGCGGCGCCGACGCCCGCCGCCTTGACGCGCAGACGTCCCGCGACGGCCTTCGCCTTTTCGTTCATCACCGCACCTCCAATGACCCGGTCAACGGGCGGATGGTCTCATGTCAACTATATGCCGGCCGCGGCTCAAATAAGCGCGAAACGCCGCGCCGCGCCGCCGGTCGTATCAAGTAAGTATACCACCTTCCGCGCTCCCGCGCAACTCCCCGCCCCGCGGCGGTGTCCGGGGCGGGATTGGGGCTTGATTTTCAGCGGACGATAGGATATATTGACATGGCGAGCCGGTGTGATGGAATTGGCAGACGTGCCGGACTCAAAATGTCTCACGCCTCACACCGTTCAAAACCCGGAAAGCCTTGTGCCGCAAGGGTTTTCCAAAATGAAAAATCTCTGATTTTCGGTTTTGGCCTCCATTTTGGCCTCCAAATTCCGAAAAGCAACCTCGAGTACCCTTCCCCTCAAGCACCTATGCCGGTGTGGTGGAATTGGCAGACGCCCGGGACTCAAAATCCCGTGTCCGCAAGGACGTGCGGGTTCGACCCCCGCCACCGGCACCATCTGAAAGTCCCGAAAGCCTTGATTTATCTGGGTTTTCGGGACTTTCTATGTTCATTCCCGAAGATGGTGCCTGTGTACCTGAAACGGTGAAAAACGGGCAAAAATCGCGTTTCTCAGGAAATCCGAATCGCGAAAAGCCTTATGCTGCAAGGGGTTGCGGGCCCATGGAGGCCAATTTGGAGGCCAATTTCATTCCTGGCCAGGGAAGTATCCCAGGATTTTGTTGGCCGAAGCCACCTTGGAGCTGTAGTCCAAATGGGTGTAGATGTTGCTGGTGGTGCCGATGTCACTGTGGCCCAGCCACTCCTGGATGTCCTTGAGAGCCACACCATTTGCGTAGAGCAGGGTCGCACAGGAGTGCCTCAGATCGTGGAATCGGATCCGACGCATCCCGTGCTTTTCCAGAAATTCCGGAAAGGCCTGTGTGAGATACCCCGGCTTAATCCGCTGGCCAATTGCGTTGACGTAGACATAGTCCAGAAAGTCTTCGCAGTAGCTGTTTCCGCACAGATCCATGTATTCCTCCTGCTTTTTTCTCAGCTCCTTGAGCAGCGCTTCAAAGGGCGGCACGAGGGGAAGGCTCCGGTGGGAGGACTTGGTTTTCGTCCGATCCTTTGCCAGTTCCACATATTTGCCATCGACGATTGTCTGTGTTACGGTGTGACGGATGGTGATGACCTTCCGGTCAAAATCGATGGCGTCCCATTTCAGGCCGAC
>JAFZAM010000173.1 GCA_017557265.1 Oscillospiraceae bacterium
CAACAGTTTCGGACGTTTTGGAAGACATTTCCGCAAAAAAAGACCCCGCCGGCTGTACGGCGGGGTGCTTTTTCGAGTCGTACCGGCTCAGCTGATGCTGAATACGCTGTAGCCGGCGCCCTCCACTGCGGCGCGCAGAGCGGCGTCGTCCACGGAGCCGTCGGTCTCCGCCACGGCGATGCCCGCGGACTGCTCCGCGAACACGCTCGCCACTCCGGGTACCGCCTCGAGCGCGGCCTTGACCTTCTCGGCGCACTCCGCGCACGCCATCCCTCCGACCATGATCGTCTTCGTCATATTCGTTACCTTCCTTTCTTCATATAGAGCGCCGCGGCGTCGGGCCGCGAGCGCCCGGTCTTACGTTGTTATCGTCCCGTTCCGGGAAAACGGCGGTCCCGCTCAGTTTCCGAAAATGCTTCTCAGCAGCTCCTCGTATTCCCGCACGGCCGCGGTCGGGCCGAACGTTCTGCGGAAAATCTCGCCGAGTGAGCGGTAGTACCACCCATGTCGGGACTTGTCCTTCTGATTGAAGCGCTCCCAGAGCGCGTCGCCCTGCTTCGAGTAGTCCCTCGCGAGCTCTCTGAGATTGGCGAGCTTGTCGCCGAAGCAGATTATCTTGACGTCCTTGGCAGCGTTCGAGAGGCGGCCAATCGTCTCGCGCTTGCGGAGCTCCCACGTCTCCGCGGCGGGCTGCTCCTCCCTTTTGTTCTCCGTCTCCGCGCCGACGAGCAGCGCGACGCGCTTGCCGAACTTCTTTTCCACGTCGCGCAGCGTGACGTCCGTGTCCTCGACCGTGTCATGGAGGACCGCCGCGGCTATTACGTCCTCGTCCTCGGTGAGCCCGGCGGCTATCGCCATGGCCTCGAGGGGATGGAGAATGTAGGCGCGGTCCTTGCCCTTGCGCTTCATGCCTGCGTGCGCGTCTACGGCGAATCTTATAGCCTCCTCCAGCTTCTCGCCCTTTTGGGGTTTGCGGACGATGGGATAGGCGGCCTCGAACTCGCGCAGATATCCGAGCAGCTCCGCGTCAAGGTATCTCTCGGCCTTTTTCCGCAGCTCCGCGGGAACGCCGAAATATGCCTCGGCTATGCTCCCGGCTATGGCCGCGAGGGTGTCGGCGTCGCCGCCGAGCGAGACGGCGTTCCGTATCGCGTCTTCAAAGCTCTCCGCCTCGAGGAAGCACTCTATGGCCTGCGGGACGGTATTCTGGCACGTCTCGTCGAAGGCGTACGTCGGGCGTATCTCGTCGATGGTCTCGTCGAGCGGATAGAACCTCTGGCGCACGTAGTCGCGTATCTCGTCCTTCGTCCTGCCGTGCAGGGCGAGGTAGACGCACGCCGTCACGGCTCTCGCGCCCTTCATGCCCTCGGGGTGGTCGTGCGTCACGCCGGTCACGAGGTCGGACATGGCGATGGCGTCCTTCATGCTCTGGGCGGCCCACGCCGCGGCGCTGACGCGCATCGCGGAGCCGTTGCCGAAGCTGTTGTACGGGCCCATGTCGTCGGAAAACATCCACTGTCTGAAGCGGCCGCCGTACCCGCAGTCGGGATAGTTTCGCCCGATGGCGCGCATCTGCTCTACCGCGCGCTCGGCAAGGTCCGAGCGGTCGGGCTTCGCCGTCTGTATCGCGCGCGCGACCGCTATGGTCATGACGGTGTCGTCCGTGAAAAAGCACTCGTTCCCGCGGCGCGGCACGAACGGGGCAAAGCTTTTCGTCTTTATCGGGTCGAACTCGTATACCGAGCCGACGATATCCCCTATTATGGCTCCGATCATGGCGTTTCTCCTTCTGCGCCGTCCGACGCGGTCAGTATTTCTTCTCTATCTCACCCGTTATGCCGTAGAGCTCGCGAAACTCCGCGAGGTCGTCCGCGCCGCGGATGAGCATTATCTCCTCGAAGGCGCCCGTGCGCAGATCGCGAAAGCCGGCGACCTTCTCCCCCGTGCAGATGCTCGCGCGGATAGAGGGCACCTTGTTTTCGCTGTCGTACGTCAGCTTTTTTCGTTTTCTTCTCGCAAACACGGCGCGCCTCCTCTCCGATTTTCTTTTTTTATTTTATCACATTTCCCGCCGCCGCGAAACCCCTTGCGGGGCATTATTCCGCCGCCGGTCCGTTTGTCTTCTTTATTGAGTCTTTTTTTGCGTTCAAAAGCCCACGGCCTATTGAACAAGTCTTACACTCTTGATATAATAATGTCATAATGAATACCGGACCGGACCCTTTGCGCCTATCCCCGCGTCCGGGCAATCAATGAAAGGAGAAATGAACATGAAAAGATCCTTCTGCAAGATCCTCGGTATACTGCTGGTGCTGTGCATGGCGTTGTCTCTGCTCCCCGCCGCCGCTGCCGCCGGTCAGGGCTTCAACATAGCGGTCAGGCCCTGCGAGCTCGGCGTTCTCAGCCCGGACAAGACGCAGGCAGCCGAGGGCGAGACGGTCACCGTGACGGCGCATCCCGAGAGCAACAGCTACACCGTCGACAAGATGTGGTACGTCGCCGAGGGCAATCCGGAGGAACCCGTCTATTTCAACACCACGTTCTCCATGCCCGCGGAAAACGTGATCATCTGCGGTGAGTTCGACAAGATCCCCGCGATCACGGTGCTTTTCAAGGTCCTCGTCAATGAGACCGAGCACGGCGCCGTCACCGTCAACAAGACGGACTTTACCGGAAACAGCAACGTCGTCGTAACGGCTTCGCCAGATCCCGGCTACAAGGTCGCGTTCATGTTCTACACCACCAGATTCGACCCCGAGACTCCGGTCTACTTCGTCGACACCTTCAAGATGCCCTACAAGGACGTGAACGTCACGGTCGTCTTCGTCGAGGACCCGGAAGCTCCCGCAGCCAAGCACGCCGTCAACGTCATCCAAAGCGAGAACGGCACGACCTCGGTAAATAAGACGGAGGCAGCCGCGGGCGAGACCGTCACCGTCAAGGCTCTTCCCGACGAGGGCTACGAGGTCGAGGATATGGCCTACACCAGAGGCGATAACTCCGACGTCATAACGTATTTCGACGGCTCGTTCGAGATGCCCGACTGCGACGTGTTCGTTAAGGTCACGTACGCCGCCAAGCCGCCCGCAGTCGAGCCGCTGAACGTCATAATGACGCCTTGCGAGCACGGCAAGGCCTCCGCCGACAAGGAGCAGGCGCTGCCCGGCGAGACAGTCACTATAACCGCCCTCCCCGATGAGGGCTACGTCGTCGACAGGATGTACTACACCAGAGACGACAACACCGACGTCATGACGATCTTTAACACCACGTTCAGGATGCCCGAGTGCAGCGTCTGGGTCAAGGTCGACTTTATCAGCGAGACCCCCGTCATCCCCGTGCTCTACAAGATAAACCTTCTCCCGGCCGAAAACGGCACCGTCACAGCCGATAAGGCCGAGGCCGTTCCCGGAGAGCCCGTCACCATAACCGCGACCCCGGCCGAGGGCTACAGGGTCGCCGAGATGTCTTATACCAGAAACGACGACACGGATACGATGGTCCTCTTTGACGGCACGTTCATGATGCCGTACGCCGACGTCTACGTCAAGGTCACCTTCGAGCCCGTTCCCGGCGGCGACCCCGGCACGCAGCCCGGCGATCCCGGCACTCCCCCGTCCACCGTTCCCGACTTCACCGACGTCCCGGAAGACGCCTTCTATTATGATGCGGTCAAGTGGGCCGTCGAAAACGGCGTCACGAACGGGACCGGCGACGGCAAATTCTCGCCCGACGACGACTGCTACAGAGAGCAGGTCGTGACCTTTATCTGGAGAGCTCTCGGCGAGCCCGCCCCGGGCATCGTCGAATCGCCCTTCACCGACGTCGCCGAGGGCGCCTACTACTATGAGGCCGTGCTCTGGGCATATCAGAACGAGATCACTCTCGGCGTCAGCGACACGCTCTTCGGCGTAGGTCAGCCCTGCACCCGCGAGCAGGTCGTGACGTTCCTGTGGCGCACCGCCGGCAAGCCCGAGGCGTCCGGAGCGGAGAACTTCAGCGACGTCGCGGAAGACCAGTACTATTCCGGCGCCGTGCAGTGGGCCGCCGGCAGCGGCGTCACCCTCGGTGTGGGCGACGGACGTTTCGGCACCGGCCTCAACTGCCTGCGCGGCCAGATAGTCACCTTCCTCTTCCGAGCCATGGGCGAGACCTGACCGCATCGCCGCATCAGACCTGACAACAAAAAACCGGACCCTGCCGCCTTCGCGCGGCAGGGTCCGCTGTATTGTTTGACGCTATTCGGGCTTTGCAACGATGGGGCCTCCGCCCATGAAGTTGAACGGAGAATTATTGCTCGCCTCGATCTCGACGGCGCCGCCGGCAAAGCGGAGCGTGAACGTATCGTTCGGGCAGGTCTCGACCCAGCGGCAGTGCATCTCGAAGACGTTCTCCGCCGGCCAGAAGCCGTCGCAGAGGTAGAGCTGTCTGTAGTCATCGGCCGATCCGAGGACGTTGGTAAAGCGCGCCCCGACCGTCCCGACGCGGACGTTTTCGCGTCTGCCGGAGGCGGTCTCGAAGCTCCATATGCAGCCGTATGTATCGAAATCGAGGCTGAACGCGGTTATGTCGTCGGGCCCCTCACCGGTCATAAAGTTGCCTGTAAACGGCGTGAAATGGCCGCTGACGACCTTGAATTTCCGGCCGGATATCTCCTTTATCATCGGGCTGTACGGCCGGCACGGCGGGTTGCCGATATTGAGGGCGGCGAGCTTGCGGCTCAGCGCAGCGAAGTCCTTTTCGTCCTCCGCGAGCGTGTCCGCGGAGCCTGTCTTGTCGACAAAGTCCCACGTTATATCGAGCGTCCGCTGCTGCCCTTTCGAGCCGACGGCCGTCTCGGTTATGGCTATTATCATGTCTTTCTCGGGGAGGACTATCGTGAACTGCCCCATCGCGCCGTCTGCTCTGTAGGCGCGTTCGGGGCGGCACATCCATATCTGGAAGCCGTAGCCGAGGAAGTTGTCGGACGCGTCGGGATTGTGCTCCTGCTCGGTGGCCGAGTCGTTCTGATTCGTCGTCGCGAGGCGGACGTAGTCCTCGGCGAGTATGCGCTCGCCCTCCCAGACGCCGCCGTCGGCATAGAGCTTCATGAGGCGGAGATTGTCCTCGGTGGTCGCGAAGAGCCCGCCTCCGCCGACCTCGATGCCGTCGGCCATACGCATCCAGCGCAGGTTGTCCGCGTCGATGCCTATCTTATCGAAAAGACGCGGCTTCAGGAAGTCGTGCAGGCCGAGGCCGGTCTTTTTGCGCACGATGGAGCCGAGTAGCGTCGAGCCCATGGAGTTGTACATATAGGTCGTGCCGGGCTTGTGGACGACCGGGATGTGGAGGAAGTCGCGCACCCATCGCTCGCCGTTTTTCGGCATCTCATCCATGCCGCAGCCCATGCAGAGCACGTCGCGCACGGTCAGCAGCTTCAGATTCTCGCTCGGCTCGGCCGGCGCGTCCTCGGGGAAGATGTCTATGACGCGCTCGTCGAGGCGCAGCAGCCCCTCCGTGTAAGCTATGCCGACCGCCGTGGCGGCGTAGGTCTTGGTGTGGCTCTGCAGGCCGTGGCGTATGCCGGGCGCGAACGGCGCCCACCAGCCCTGCGCGCAGAGCTTGCCGCGGCGCATTATCATCAGGCCGTGCATCTCGGCGCCGCTCGTCTCGAGCGCCTCGATATAGTCGAGGATATCCCGGCTGCGGATGCCGACCGATTCGGGCGACGCGGTCTCGAAAGGCTTGCGTTCTGTCATCGTTCTCTCTCCTTTTTCACTTTATCGACGTACGGCCGCAGGAAGCTCGCCAGCTGCGCGCCCATGCGGGCGTGCGTCTTCGACGACGGGTGCGCCCCGCCGCCGTAGCCCTCGGTGAGGAAGTTGATGGCGACGAACTTGAACGGGACGATCTTCCCGTCGCCCGTCTCCTCCTTATACTCGTTCACGGCGGCGAGGAGCCGGTCGTAGAGATAGTAGTCCATCGAGCCGAGCGAGCAGACTATGAGCGCGTCCGGGCCGTTGAGGCGACGCACCTCTTTGAGGAAAGCCTTATATTTTTGCTGGAAATGCAGCTCCATCGGCTCTATCTCGGAGGCGTCGCGGTAAAACCGGATCGGGGTCGCGTCGTTCGTGCCGAGGTTTATGACGACGATATCGCTGCGGCGCGCGGCGAAGTCCCATTGCGCCGGCTCCGCGCCGCGCTTGGAGTCGAAAAGCTCGTCCGTGAAGGCGTATATCTCGTCCATGGCGTGCATGGGAAATATCTCGCGCTCCGGCCTGCTGACGGCGATGCCCGACTCGCAGATCATGCTCCACTCGCAGCCGAGCTCGCGCGCGGCTAAAGCGCCGTAGGACGTCCAGCCGTTTTCCTCGCGCGTGCGGAAGACCATGTCGTTGTCCGCCGCCTCGTTGCCGAAGCCGCAGGTTATCGAGTCGCCGACGAACTCAACGACGGGCCGCTTATTCGCGGGGGCAGGCAGGAACTCCCCGTCCGTCTCGAGTTCGAGAAGTCCGAGCTTGCCGCGGGCGTTCTCGCTGAGCTTCACGACGCGGAGCGTATGCTCCCCGGGAGCTCCCTCCCAGAGCGTGAAGGGAGCGTCCTCCTCGCGGCACTCCGTGCGGTTTTCAAGCTCTCCGTTCTCCGTCACGACGCCGAAGCACGGCCAGTCGACGGGCGGCTCCGGAAAGCCCGGCATGGGCGGTATCTTGTCTCCGAGCGCGGTCATGCGCGCGCTAAGGCGCGTGCCGGAAAAGGCGACGGTGAAGCCGGAGCAGGTCCAGTTGAAAAACAGCGCCTTTCGGTCTTCGTCGAAGAGCGTCCTTCCGTGCGTCGTCAGCAGGGGCAGGAGCTCCTTAGCCTTCATTTTCATCGTATCACGCCTTTCGGTATGAGTATTATGTAAACTTATTTCCCGCAGCGGGCGGTCAGTTCGCCTGCGTGCCCGCGAGCTCGAGTTCGGCGGCGTGTGGGCGCATGCCCTCGATGCAGACCGCCGCGACCTCGGAGACCTCCATGCCGAGCATGGCGCAGCCCTTGAGTATGAGCTCGCGGTCGCACCCGGCGGCGAACTTCTTATCCTTGAACTTCTTCATGAAGCTCTTGACCTCGAGGTCAGTTATCCCCTGCGGGCGCATGCGGGCGCAGGCCTGGATTATTCCGGTCAGCTCGTCGACGGTAAATAGGCTCTTTTCCATGTCGGTAAGCGGCTCGACGTCGGTGCATATCCCGAAGCCGTGGCTCATTATTGCGCGCACGTCCTCCGCGTCGACGCCTTCGGCGAGAAGCTCCTTCTCGGTGTGCTTTAAGTGCTCCTCGGGGAAGAGCTCGTAATCGTAGTCGTGCAGGTAGCCGACCGCCATCCAGCGCTCGCGGTCGCCGCCGAAGCGCTCCGCCATGGCGCCCATGGCGTACATGACGTTCTTCGCGTGTATGACGAGGTGATGCTCCCTGACCCGAGCGTCGTTGAGCTCCTTCGCTCTCTCTATCGTAAGCATGGTCTTCTCCTTTATTTGTGAGGGAACATCTCCGCGCTCATCACGTCGATGTACTTGCTCGTCGCCTGATATACTCCCGGGAAGGTGCTCATGGGCAGGCCCTGCGAGGCGCAGGGAATGAAGCCCTTGCCGAAGCGCCCGTACTTCTCGCAGGCCTCGCGCACGCGCTGCTCGACGACCTTCTCCGTCCAGCCGGGGAAGTCTATGGTCGCGCTGTCGATGCCGCCCATGAAGCAGAGCTTGTCGCCGTACTCGGGGATGAGCTCCTCCATGTTGTTGGTGGTCATGACGCCCTGCCAGATGTCGATGCCCATCTCTATCATGTAGGGCACGAGGGTCTTGGCGTAGGAGTCGGAGTGGTGCATGATTATCTCGCAGCCGTGAGTCCGATAGTAGCCGTAGAGCTTCTTGTAGTGCGGGAGGAAGAACTCCTCGAACATGTCCGGGGACATGAATGTCGATATCTGGGAGCCCCAGTCGTCGTGCTGGAAGAAGGCGTCCGGCTTTATGTACTTGCAGGCGAGCTCGGCGTAGGAGAGCTCGAACTCGGTGATGTACTCTATGAGCTCGTGCATCTCGTCGGGGTACTCGTAGAAATTGATCATGCAGTTTTGCATGTTCATGAGGTAGTGGCACTGCTCGAAGAGGCCCGGCGCGTAAAACAGCGTCGCGAAGGTCTCCTTTCTGTCCGTCTTCTCGGCCATCTTGATATACGGCAGCCACTCCTCCTCGGAGAAATCGAGCCGCGGCGCCTTGACCTGACTGCGCCAGTTTTCCATGTCCTTGAGCACCAGGTGTTCCTCGTCGTGGATGGGAAACGCGCCCGGCGTCCCCTCGGGCCAGTGCTTGGTGACGCCCCAGGCGTCCTTCTTCGGCTCGCCGCCGAGCGTCGGCATCGGGCTCTGCGCGGTCACGGGCGTCGCGTAGATGATGGTAAAGGGCTCGTACTGGTTGACGAAGCGGTCGGGATGGCCGTTGACTCCCTTGAGGGTCTCTATGAGGTTTTCACGTTTGGTAAGCATGACGAAGATTCCTTTCTTTCCGGAGCGAGCCGTCTCGCGGTCACCCGTATGTTAGTATTATATCACGCAAATCCGGCGCGGTCGACAGATTTTTGCTTCCGTGGCGGCGCTTTGCATAAAGAAAACCCCTCCCCTGCCTTATGCGGCAAGGGAGGGTCTTTTTCACGTCCGTTTTACTTGATATACGCGACTTCGATGCGCTGCTCGTCGGCCTTGGGCTTTTTGAATTCCTGCGCCTCGTAGCCGAGGGCGACCGTGCCGACGCAGGTCATCCCCTCGGGGATGCCGACGCGCTTGACGAGCTCGGGGTCGTTATTGATGCCGTACATGGCCATCCACAGATAGAGGCTGTCTATGCCGAGATCGGCGGCGGCGACCATCATATTCTGGATGACACAGCCCGCGTTGGTCCACTCGATGTTCTCAAGGAAGCCCTTCGTCGAGGCGAGCGCGACGAGCGTGGGCGCTCCGTAGAGCGGATGGGAGCCGGGACGCATCTTCGCGGAGGACTCGTCGATGGCCTTGAGCAGGTCGGGGCACTGGATGACTATGAGCTTCAGGCTGTGGAAGGCGCCGCCTCCGACGGCGGCCTGACCGCCGGCGAAGAGTATCTTTTCGAGGTCGGCGTCGCTTATCTGTCTGTCGGAAAAGGCGCGGGAAGAGTGTCTGGCATTGATGGCGTCGAGAGTATTCATGAAATGACCTCCTTTATCATTGTCGGCGCGGAAAACGGCCCGGTGCGGCGTTTCCCGCCATGCTTAAACGCTTTAGTTTCCGAAAAGATTTTACAATGGTTTCCATTCCGTGTCAACAAGCATTTGACCGCCGAAGGCTTTGACTCCGCGCGGCGGGTGTGGTATCTTATAAAAAAGCATTCGGAAAGGAGTTATTTCAATGAAGATAATAGACACGACAAACGCCCCGGCCGCGATAGGCCCCTACTCGCAGGCCATCGCGCAGAAATGCCTCGTCTTCACCTCCGGGCAGATACCCATCGACCCCGCGACCGGGAACATCGAGGCGTCCGATATCGAAGGGCAGACGAGGCAGGCGATAAAGAATCTCGCCGCCGTCCTCGAGGCGGCGGGCAGCGGGCTCGACAAGGTCGTCAAGACGACGTGCTTCATTACGGACATGGGCGCCTTCTCGGTCTTCAACGCCGTCTATGAGGAGCTCTTTCCCGGCAAGCCCGCGAGGAGCTGCGTCGAGGTCTCGAAGCTGCCCAAGGGCGCGCTCGTCGAGATCGAGGCCATCGCTGAAACACGATAAAACCGTTGCTGATACGTCAAAAGCCTCCGACCGGCGTCGGAGGCTTTTTTTGTGACTTTGCCGGAGTTAGACCGCCTGCCTGCTAAAGGCTTTTCTCCATGCGGACGCAGTCGAACGTGTCGCCGCGGATGACGGTCGGGTCCGTGACGGCGTAGCCGAGGCGCTTATAGAAGTCGACGGCGACGTCGCGGCTCTCGATGACGGCGCGGGCGTATCCGAGCTCGCGGAGCCACTTTTCCGCCTCCTCCATGAGGCGCACGCCCAGTCCCCTGCCGCGGTAGTCCGGCAGGACGACGACGCGGCCTATCATCGCCGACTCGGCGTCGAGCTCGTATGCGCGGCAGGTCGCGACGGGGAATTCGTCGTCCGTGAGGACGATATACTTCGTATCGGGCCCGTCGTGCCCGTCGAACTCGCGGCGCAGGGTTATCCCGTGCTGCTTCGACATGCCCTGGATGCGGACGTAGTATGCGCCGGCCTGCTGCCACGTCTCGGTCGCTCTCACGACTTGAATGTTCATTCAGATCCCTCGATCCTTCGGGAGAATATCTTTTTCACGCAGCCGCGATAGAGTATGATAACGAGGACGAGCGAGAGGACGTCGGCGACGGGCTGTGCCCAGACGATGCCGTCGCGTCCGACGGCGGCGGTCAGGATAAAGAGCGCCGGGATGAAGATGAGGCCCTGACGGCTGACGTTCACGATGAGCGCCTCCTTCGCCGCGCCGGCTGCCTGGATGGCGTTTATCATGACGAAGAATATGCCGAAGAGGAAGCTCGTCGTCAGATGTATGCGCGCGAACAGCACGGCAAAGTCGAACGCGGCTCTGTCCTTGAGGAACGCGCCGACTATCGCGCCGGTGAAGACGTAGCATATTCCCGTCATAACGGCGCTAAGCGCGAAGCCGAGTATCAGCGAGAAGCGCATGGACTTTTTAAAGCGCTCCCTCAGTCCCGCGCCGACGCAGTAGCCGAGCAGCGGCTGGACGCCCTGCCCGAGGCCGACGCAGACCATGCCGGTTATCATCGTGACCTTGGAGGCGACGCCGTAACCCGCGACGGCGAGGTCGCCGTAGGCGGACATCTTGGCGTTGGCGATGATCTGCGAGACGCTCATCAGAAGCGTGCCGAGCGCGGCGGGTACGCCGATGGCGAGCACGCCGCTCAGGACGCCGTCTTTAAGAGTCACGTCGCGCGGGCGGACGCTCAGCGTCGACTTTCCCGAGAGGAAGAACAGTATGTAATACCCCGCGCCGACGACGTTTCCGATGACGGTCGCGACCGCGGCGCCGGTGACGTTCCAGCGCAGGAGAAGGATGAAAACGGGGTCGAGCACGACGTTGAGCGCGTTGCCGAGAAGCTGGCCCATCATGGCTCTGCCGGACTGTCCCTCGGCGCGGATGACGTTGCTGAAGCAGTGACCGATGAGGACGAACGGGCCCGCGCAGGAGACTATCGTCAGATAGGACTTCGTCATATCCCACGTGTCCTCGCTCGCGCCGATGAGCCCGAGGAGCGGCTCCATGAAAATGAGGAAGAGCGCCGATAATACGGCTCCGACGACCACGCACGCCCACATGCAGAAGGCGCAGACCTTCTTCGCGTAATCCGGCCTGCCCTCGCCGAGCGCGCGCGAAATGACTGAGGTCCCGCCTATGCCGAAGACCGTGCCGACGGACATGAATATCAGAAAGACCGGCGTCGCGAGCGAGACGGCCGTCACCATCAGCGGGTCGTGCGTCTGGCCGATGAAGAACGTGTCCGCAAGGTTGTAGACCAGCACCATCAGCATGGCGAGCATGGCCGGGATGGAGTTTTTCAGTACCGCCTGCGGGACGGGCGCATCCCTGAACAGCTCTGTGCTCTTATCGTTTTCGTTCATTGGTATTCCTTCTTTTGGCGGGATGCGTCAGCTTCGCAGAAAATTGAGGACGGCGCGGTTGAATTCCTCCGGGCGTCTGCGAGCGATGAAATGGTCTCCCTTGATGAAGATGAGCTCGGAGTCGGGTATGCTTTCCGCGATGAGGTGCGTGTGCTTCTCTTTTATGACGTCGTTCGTGCCCGCTATGACGAGGGTGCGCGAGCGTATCGCCGCGAGTTCGCCGGGGCTTACGTGCGGCTCGTTGACCATCAGGCCGAGCATCTCCGCGCGGCGGCGCGCGGACTCGCTCTTTTCAGCCGACTTCAGCGCCGTCTTGTACCCGAGCTCAATGGGCAGCTGCGTGCTGCGCTTGACGCCAGATGGGTCGAGGTTCGCGCCGTTGAGTATGAGACTGTCGACCCTGTCCGGATATTTGAGGGCGAACGCGGTCGCTATGTTGCCGCCGTCGGAGAAGCCGAGGACGTGGGACTTCCCTATCCCGCGCGCGTCCATGAAGCCCGCGAGGTCGTCGGCGAACTGCCGTATCGTGAACGGCGCAAAACCGCGCGGGGTCTTGCCGTGTCCGCGGGTGTCGAGCGCGTATACGTGATAATGCTCCGCGAAGACGTCGATCTGGCGCTTGAAATAGCCGCAGTCCTCTCCGTTGCCGTGCAGCAGCACGAGGGGCTCGCCCTCGCCTTTTTCGACGTAATGATGCTCGATATCGGGCGCTTTGCCGGACAGTATCTCGTGCGCGAGCTCGAGGACGGGGGTCTCGCGGTTCGCGATGAGCCGACCGAGCCTCGTATCGCGGCGCTTTTCGTATTCCGCGAGCGCCTCCTCGTACGTCATTTTCAGCGTCGAGAGGCGAAACTTGACTATCTCGTCCTCGGTCATGTGCGTCTCGCCGAAGGAGAGCGCGCGGCAGAGGAAATAGTGGTTTATATTGTGGCGGCGGATGAGGTTGTAGTAGTCGCTGACGAGCGCGAGCTCGCGCAGTATCTCGACCTCCGCGCCGAGCTCCTCGCGCAGCTCGCGCCGGAGCGCCGCGCGCAGGTCCTCACCGGGCTTCACGCCGCCGCCCGACGTCTCTATGGCCGTCGCCGGCCCGAAATCGTCGTTTCGCTCGAGGCGCATGAAATAGTAAGACCCCTCGCCGTCGACCACTATCGCTCTGACTGTCTCGCGGTCGTGGTCGGCCGGCTGCTGCGGCCATTCTTCGTCGCGCAGGTCGAGCCTCAGGATGTCTCCGGTCATGCGTTCCCCTCCCGGCGGCGGTTTTCCCGCCGCGCATACTCATATAATAGTCTCCCGGCGCGCAAGGTCAAGTTTTTTCGTATCATTCCGGTCTTTTTTCTCATCCGTGCGCGGAAAAAACGGCGCGCGGCGGGGCTGGACTCCCGCTCCGTGATGCGCTACAATATACTTACTAAAACGTTTGGAGGCGAGCGCATGCTCATAAAGTTCACCGTGGACACGTCAAAGCACACGCAGATGCTGAACATTACCGACCGCGTCAAAAAGGCCGTCGCGGACAGCGGCGTCCGCAGCGGGGTCTGCACGGTCTTCATCCCCCACACGACCGCGGCCGTCACGATAAACGAGAACGCCGACCCGGACGTCGTGCGCGACATCACCGCAGAGCTCGACAAGATCGTCCCGTGGGACGACGGCTACCGGCACTCCGAGGGGAATTCCGCGGCGCACCTCAAGGCGAGCATGATTGGCTTTTCCGAGCAGATCATCATCGAGGACGGCCGCCCGGTGCTCGGGATATGGCAGGGCGTGTATTTCTGCGAATTCGACGGCCCGCGCACAAGGAACGTATATCTGAAAATAACCGCGGACCCGGCTTGATCCGTCCGCGGGCTGCGGGACAATATAAAGCGGCTCCGGCGGCGCCCTTGCGGGTGCTGCCGGAGCCGTTCGTTATTATGCTGTCATTCGTCGGCGGGCTCGATGCGGACGTGAGTTGCGGGCTCGCCTTCCTCATTGACGACGGTATAGAGGTACAGCCGCTGTCCCTGGTACTCGTCGTCCTCGTCTCCGAGCTGCACGATCTCTCCGCCGACCAGCTTGAGGTATTTGCTCATGAATATGCCGCCTTCAAGCGTCGTGTCGCCGACGACGACGGCGGGTTCGCCGGAAATGTCGAGCGTGACGCCCTTGTGGACTATGATGCAGCTCGCGCTGGCCTCGCAGTTGAGGTACAGTCCGCCGTCGACCGTGAGTGAGCCGCTACCGGTGAACGTGACGCTGCCGGCGTACATGGCGCCCCAGATGGATACGCTGCCGACGTGGCTGTCGCCGTTGAGCTCGATGGTGAAGCCGTTGCCCATGAGGTTGACGTCGAGCACCTCGGCATCAAAGCCGGTCATATGCAGGACGTTCGCGGACTTGTCGTACCATGCGCCGGAGGCGGGATTTTTGACCTCGCCCTCCGCGTCGTAGTAGGCCCACGCCGCGCCCTTTTGCAGATAGGTAAAGCTCTCGCCGCCGGTATATATCCTGACGTACTCCTCCGAGCCCTCTTCGCTCCATGCGTAATCGCCGGCGAAATCCGGGTCAAGGTTCGACAGAGCCGGGAAGAAGTCCTCCTCTTCCTCGGGCGGCGGCGTCTCGTCAGGTTCGTCAGGCTCATCGGGCTCGTCCGACG
>JAFZAM010000174.1 GCA_017557265.1 Oscillospiraceae bacterium
CTCGTAATAGTCCTTGCGGCGGTGCTGACGCTCGGCCTCGCCGCCTGCGCCGTCACGGGACCGAAGAGCGCTAAGGAGCTCCCCGCCGGGGTCGAAAAGGCCGTTTACGACGAACTCATGGAGCGGTACGGCAATATATACAGTGAAGACGACATTTCCTGCGCGGACGTGCATACGCTCGGCTTCGAGACCGACGGCAACAAAACGATCGTCTATGCTATAGCACTCCACGAGGACGTTTCGCGCCGTGACGGCGAGATAACGACCGTCACCAACTTCAACGGGCCCTGCGTCGTGACCGTTCGGGAGCGCGGCGGCGCATACAGCGTCGTCGAGTACCTGCCCTCTTTCTACGGGAAGCTCTATCCCGAAAACATTCAGACGCTCTTTCCGCGCAAGCTCCGCGCCGCCGCGCTCAAACCTCAGAAGTTCGCGGCCGAGTTGGAGGCCGCCTGCCTGAAAAAGGCGGAGGAGCACTTCGCCCGGGCGGACTCGGCTCTTGCGGAGCTGCCGCCCCTGCCCGAAAAACGCGACTACCTTGAGGAAGACGCTTTCGATATTTCCCGCGATGAAAACGGATTTTACGTCAGCGGCGAAAAATACGGCGAGGTACGTCTCGGCATGAGCTTTGACGAGCTCGAGGCGCGCGGCGTCGGGACGGGATATGACAGGATCATTAATCGGGAGCGCTTTCTCTCCATCGAATATTACTTCGACTCATACGCAGGCGCGATGGCCAGAACGTCGCTCAGCTTTAACTCAGAGAGCGAAAAGCTGGAATACATCTCTATCATATATGAGCTCAGCAACTACAACAACGCTCCGACGTGGTTTGAACTGTACAGAAAATTCACGGAGCTCTTCGGCGAGCCGCAGGAGGCTTTCGGCACGAACTCCTTTACGACGCCGGACGAGCTCCGGACCATGCTGAAAAGCATAAGAAGCTCCCACGTTATATGGGAAGTCGGAGATCACACGCTGAACCTTTCGCTCTATTCGCTTGACGATGACGACTGGATGCTCATGGTCAGGATATACGACGTTCCGCAAACGACATGAACAATGACAAAAAGCCTGAGAGCATTTCGCTCTCAGGCTTTTTTATTTCCGTTCGGCCCGCTTTACAGCGTCGACAGCGGGTGCGTGCCGCGCACCTCACACCAGCGGCGAAGCACGTCGACGATGACCTCGACGCTCTCCTCGACGCCGATGACGCCGCTGTCCACGCCGAGGTGATAGTATTTCTGCGCGCCGTACTCGCGGCCGGTGAATCGGCTGTAATGCCGCGCGCGGGCGCGGTCGGTGTTTTCGGTCTGGCGTCTGGCCTCGTCCTCGCCGACGCCGTAGAGCGCCATGACGCGCTTTACGCGCGCGTCGGGGCGCGCGTGTACGAAGACGCGGAAGCAGTTGGGGTCGTCATAGAGCGCGAAGTCGGCGCAGCGGCCGAGGATGACGCAGCTCTCCGCGCCGGCGGCGAGTTCCCTTATGACCTCCGTCTGCGCGACGTAGAGCTCCTCCTCCGGGGAGAGGGCGCCGTTGGTCATGTCGTAGGCGGCGTTGCGGAAGTCCGAGACGAGCTCGCGCTCCATGTGGCTCTCGAGCTCGAGGACCTTTTCCATCGGCATCCCGCTGCGCTCCGAGGCCAGCTCGTCTATGCGCCTGTCGTAGAAGGCTATGCCGAGCCGCTCGGCGAGCAGACGGCCTATCTCAGCCCCGCCCGAGCCGAACTCGCGGCCTATGGTGACGATGATCTTGGGCTTGCCCGCGGAGTCGACCTGATACCCGGCCGCGGCGAGCGCGCGTTCGACCTTCGTCTCGCGCCCGACGAAGCGCAGCAGCGGCTTCTGGAACGGCTTTTGAAGCTGTCGGAGGACGAAGCCGACGAGGAGCGCGCATATGACCGTCCCCTCCCGCACGCCGACGAGGCGGCGGAAGTAAATGAGCGAGACGGCGGAGGATATGACGAAGAGCGAGCAGTCGAAGATTATCTTCGAGGCGCCGACGGAGAGCCCCGTCCGCTTCGATATGGCGAGGCTCATCCCCTCGCCCGGGGTCGGCAGGATGTCCGGCGAGAGATAGAGCATGACGCCCGCAGCGACGAGCGGCACGCTGCAGAGCAGATAGAGCATGCGCACGCCGTAGCTCCCCGGCTCGGGCAGGGCGGCGAGCATGAGCGAGGCAAGGTTCACGAGCTGCCCGAAAAAGAGCGAGGCGACGAGCTGAAGGAGCATGCGCGCCTTGAAATCGCGCCGGAGTATGACGAGCTCGGCGAGGATATAAAGGACGTAGACCGCCGTCGTGCAGTTGCCGAGGTTTATGAAGTCCGGCGCTCCGGCGGCCTCCCCTATCCTGAACAGCACGTTCGCCAACGAGCCCACGGGGCTTACGCCGAGCCCGGAGGCCGCCGAGAAGACGACGCCTATCGCCATCAGGTAGAGCCCGAGCAGGTATATTAGTAAGCGCTTCGCCCACGTCGCGGCGCCGGCTCTGTTTTTCATGCTTCGGCCTCCCTTCCCCGCCGCGCGTCCGCGGCGCAAAAAAGCGGGGACGCGAACGCGTCCCCGCGCCTTGTTTTCTTATCCGACGACCTTGAAGATATCGACGGCGCCGGCCATGCCCTGCGAGCCGATTATCTGCGGCTTGCCGGGGGCGTACTCGACGACGTGGTAGCTGTGGACGTGGCCGCAGAGGATACCCCTTATCGCGTCGCTGTTGACGCAGAGGTCCATGAACTCGCGCGCGTTCTCGTCCTCGGTGGTCTCGTCGAAATAGAAGTAGGATATGAGCTTGCTCATCTCCTCCTTGCAGTAGGGCGTCGAGAACGGGACGTGGCACATCAGCACGATGGGCACGCCCTCGTCGCAGAGCGCCCTGAGCGCGTCGAGGTCCTCGCGGGTCACGGTCTTGTTCCTGTCGTCGACGGCGACGATGCGGAAGCCATCGCACTCGAGGACGTGCACGCCGGCCTCCCAGCAGCCCTCGCAGCTCGGGTCCTCGTGGTTGCCGGGGACGCAGAGGTACTTGCCGGGATACTCCGCGAGCTTTTTGGCGAGGTACTTCGCGCCGGCGGGGTGCATATAGTCGAGGTTGTCGCCGGTCAGCAGCAGCGCCTCGGGCCCCAGCTCCTCGGCGAGCGCCATCTGCTTGTCGAGCGCCTCGACGTTGAGGATGGTCTGCGGCTCGCCGTAGGGCTCGCCCGCCTCGGTGGCGAACTTGCCCTTGTACTTTCTCCAGAGCTCTATCTGGTAATTGACCTTGTCGACGTCCTCCTGCGTGCTCGTCTCGTCGACGACCTCGATGTGCGTATCGGATATGTGCATGAAGACGTGCTCGCCCTTGACGCCGGGGATGCGGAGCGTGTTTTCCTTAAACCAGAAGAAAGGATCGTCTTTTATCATGATTATCACCTTTCCAATTTATGCTTATGCGAAGATTATATCCCGCGGGGCGTCCTCCGTCAAGCGCGGGCGTCAGACGGTCATCTCGCCGCGCAGGTCGCGCTCCATCTCGAGCTTGACGAGTTCCTTGCCGAGCCCGCGGCTGAAGAGATAATAGAGCTTGGCGACGGCGGCCTCTGTCGTCATGTCGAAGCCGTTGACGGCGCCGGCGCGCTTTAAGGCGCTCGAGGTCTCGTACGCCCCGAGCGACACAGTCCCCTGCGGGCACTGGGAGCAGACCGTCAGCACCGCGCCGCCCTCGAACGCGCGGCGGATTATCGGCAGAAGGGCCTGCCCGTCGCCGGGGATGTTGCCCGCGCCGAACGTCTCGATGACGACGCCGCGGAGCTTTTCCGTCATTATGGACTCGAAGAGCGAAAACTGGATGCCCGGGAAGACCTTGATGACGCCTATGGGGACGTTTTCGAGCGTCTGCAGACGGAACTTCCCCTCCGGGGCGGGCAGCAAAGCCGAGGCGTCGAAGCGGATGGAGATGCCCGCCTGCGCGAGCGCGGGATAGTTCGGGGATATGAACGCTATCAGCCCGTCGGCGGAGAACTTCATCGCGCGGTTGCCGCGCAGGAGCGTCCCGCCGAAATAGAGGCAGACCTCGTGCACGCGGTCGTCGGCCGCGACGAGCAGCGAGGATATGATGTTGTCGGAGGCGTCGCTGCGCAGCTCGCAGAGCGGTATCTGCGAGCCCGTCAGGACGACGGGCTTGGCGAGGTTTTCGAGCATGAACGAGAGCGCCGAGGCCGTGTAGGCCATGGTGTCCGTCCCGTGGAGGACGACGAAGCCGTCGAAGTGGTCGTACTCCTCCGCTATGACGCGGGCTATCCTGTTCCAGTCGGCGACGGTCATGTTCGACGAGTCGAGCAGCGGCGACGTCTCGCGCAGCTCCCAGTCGGGCATGCCCTCGGCGCGAAGCTGCGGCAGCGCCTCGAGAGCCGAGGCGAAATATCCCGCCTGCGGGGCGTAGCCGTTTTCCGTGCGGACCATGCCTATGGTCCCGCCGGTATAGATCATGAGTATCTTCTTCATGAGCGCGCCTCCCCGCCCGCGAGCGCGAGGATGAGCTCGGCGGAGCCGTCCTCGAGGGAGTTGTGCTCGTCGAGGTGGACGTGCCCGCCGTCGGCGACGACGAGATTCTCGTGAAGGTGGAGGGCTGCGGGATATGCGGCACCGACGTCCACGAGTTCAAGGGGGATCCCTTCGGCTTCTGCCCCGTGCAGCTCGGCCACGAGGGA
>JAFZAM010000175.1 GCA_017557265.1 Oscillospiraceae bacterium
GGCCGCGTAGCTCGCGCTTCTGTCGACCTTCGTGGGATCCTTGCCGGAGAACGCGCCGCCGCCGTGGCGCGCGTAACCGCCGTAGGTATCGACGATGATCTTGCGGCCGGTCAGGCCGGAGTCGCCCACGGGACCGCCGACGACGAAGCGGCCGGTCGGATTGACGTATATCTTCGTTTCCGCGTCCATGAGCTCCGCGGGGATGACCTTATCGATGACTTCCGCGATTATCTGCTCGCGGAGGTCCTTTATCTCTATGTCGGGGTCGTGCTGGGTCGAGACGACTATCGCGTCTATGCCCTCTATAGCGCCGTCGTCGCCGTACCTGACGGAGACCTGCGTTTTGCCGTCGGGCCTCGCCCAGGGCAGAGCGCCCTCCTTGCGGGCCTCGGCGAGGCGCTTGGCGAGCTTCTGGGCGTAGAAGAGCGGAGCCGGCATGAGCTCGGGCGTCTCGTCGCACGCGAAGCCGAACATCATGCCCTGGTCGCCCGCGCCGATGAGATCGGCGGCGTCGGCGCCGTCGGCCTTGAATTCGAGGGACTTGTCGACGCCCATGGCGATGTCGGGGCTCTGCTCGTCTATGGTCGTGAGCACGGCGCAGCTTCTGTAATCAAAGCCGTACTCGGGCTTGGTATAGCCTATCCTGCGGACGGTCTCGCGCACCACGGCGGGGATGTCGACGTAGCAGTCGGCGGTTATCTCGCCCATGACGAGGACCATGCCCGTCGTCGCTATGCACTCGCACGCGACGCGCGCGTTTTTATCCTTGGCGAGAAAGCTGTCAAGGATTGCGTCGGATATCTGATCGCATATTTTGTCGGGATGTCCTTCCGTGACCGATTCGGACGTAAATACTCTTTTGGCCATGTCAACGCCTCCAAAATGCGGCCGTTTCTGCCGTGACCGTATACGCCGCACATTTTAACAATTTATTATAGCATACCTATCCGCGTTGTTCAAACCCTAATTTGAAATTATGTTTACAAATGCGATATGGATTTTCGCCCCGGTTTTTGTTATTATAAACGCAGAAAGCTTCGGGAGGACCGCAATTGAAAGGCTTTATCGGCGCCGTCGACCGTTTCTGCGCGAAGCACCCGCGGTTCGGCATCAAAAACTTCATGCTCTACGTCATAATAGGCAACGCGATAGTCTATCTGGTCTCCATGATGGACTCCACGGGGCTATTCTCGGCCTATCTCGCGCTCTGGCCCGCCGCGATACTGCGCGGCGAGGTCTGGAGGCTCGTGACGTTCGTCTTCGTGCCCGACGCGGGCAATATCATATATCTCGCGCTGTTTATGTATTTCTACTTCTTCATCGGACGGACGCTCGAGCAGGTATGGGGACGCGGCAAGTTCACGATATACTATCTCTTCGGCATGCTGCTGACGATAGTATGCGCGTTTATCCTGCATTTTGCCGGCTTCGAGACGATGATATACGGCGCGAGGTACATCAATCTCTCGATGTTCTTCGCCTTCGCGACGTTCTTCCCCGAGCACAAGGTCCTGCTTTTCTTCTTCATTCCGATAAAGGTCAAGTGGCTCGCCATCGCCGACGCCGTCTTCTTCGTCGTCGAGATGGTCGTCAACGGCTTTCCGCTTCTGCTGTTCCCCGTCGCGGCGCTGCTGAACTTTCTGCTCTTCTGCGCGCAGGACCTCGTCGCCTTCCTCCCGCGCAGAACGTACGCGCAGAGGGCGAGGGTCATAGACTTCGAGAAGGAGCGCGCGAAACGGGCCGGTGCGCAGACACAGTCGGACCCTTACGAGCGCAGATGCGCCGTCTGCGGCAAGTCCGCCGACGAGCACCCGGAGCTCGAGTTCCGCTACTGCTCGCGCTGCGCGGGGTACCACTGCTTCTGTCAGGATCACATCGACTCGCACATACACTTTACCGAAGAATGACGCCGAATAAACGCGAAAGCTCCCCGGGGAGACCCGGGGAGTTCCTTTTTTCCAATTCTATCTGTCCCACTTGTCGGCGACGGCGTTGACGTCCTTGGTAAAGGCCTTGAGGTCGCGGTTTGCCGAGCCGCGGTTTTTCGTGATGACCTCGACGAGCCGCTTTCCGGCGGCGACGAGCGCCTCGAAGACGGGATTTTCCTTCGGTTGCTTCGGCTTGGGCTCGATATGCCTGCCCGCAACGGCCACGCGGTCGTTTATCACGTCGAAAACCTCGCCGGGCTCCGGCGCGTGGGCCTGAAATCCGAGTCCGCGCAGAGTCTCGGCAAAGCCGACGGCGACGTCGTTTTCACCGTGGACGACGAACACGCCCGCGGGCTTCGGGTCTATGGCGCTCACCCATTTTATGAGCTCCGTCCGGTCGGCGTGGGCCGAGAGGCCCTGTACCGTCTCGATGCGGGCGGCGACGTTTATCTCCTCGCCGAAGAGCTTGACGGACTTCGCCCCGTCGAGCAGGACGCGCCCGAGCGTCCCCGGCGACTGGAAGCCGACGAACACGACCGTGCTCTCCGGGCGCCACAGGTTGTGCTTGAGGTGGTGCCTTATGCGGCCGGCGTCGCACATGCCGCTGGCGGATATGATGACCTTCGGGGTCGGGTCGGTGTTGAGCGCTTTCGACTCGTCGAGCGTCCTCGAGAGGGTCAGCCCGTCGAAGCAGAACATGCACCCTCCGTCTCTGATTATCGCCTCTGCGTCCTCGTCGACGAAGCCGTCGAGATCGCCGGAATAGATGCTCGTCGCCTCGTTGGCGAGCGGGCTGTCGACGTATACCTTGAAGTCGGGCAGGCTCTTTACGAGCCCGCGGTCCTTTATCTCGCGGATGAAGTATAAAAGCTCCTGCGTCCTGCCGACGGCGAAGGACGGGATGACGACGTTGCCGCCGCGCGTGAACGTCTCGTCCATGATCCGGGCGAGCTTTTCCGTATAGCTGCTCGGCGGCTCGTGGTCGCGGTCGCCGTAGGTGCTCTCCATGACGACGTAGTCCGCGCCGCCCTCCACGGTCTGCGGATCGCGCACGATGGGCTGGTCTATATTGCCGATGTCGCCGGAGAAGACGAGCTTTTTCGTGACGCCGTCCTCCGTCGCCCAGACCTCGACGGAGCTGCTGCCGAGCAGATGCCCCGCGTCGGTGAAGCGGATGCGCACGCCTTCGAAGACGTCGACGAACTCGCCGTAGGCAAAGCCTCGCACGCCGGCGAGCACGGCGGTCACGTCCTCGGCGGTGTAGAGCGGCTCGACTGGCGCCTCGCCGCGGCGCTTCGAGCGCGTGCTCTTGTACTCGGCGTCGGACTGCTGGATATGCGCGCTGTCCATGAGCATGATGCCCATGAGCTGGGCGGTCAGCCGCGTGGCGAATACCGGGCCGCGGTAGCCGAGCTTTCCGAGGAGCGGCACGAGCCCGCTGTGGTCTATATGTGCGTGGGTGACGATGAGCGCGTCGACGGAGGCAGGGCTGAAATCCAGCCGGTCGTTGGGCATATCGTCGTCGTCCCTGCCCTGCCGCATGCCGCAGTCGACGAGGATATGCTTTCCCGCCGCCTCAAGCATGAAGCAGCTGCCCGTCACCATTCTCGCCGCGCCGAAAAACGTCAGTTTCATACTGTTTCCTCCGCCTAAGCTCTCCCGGAGAGCCTGAGCATCCTCTCTATGACGGCGCACATCTGGCCGCGCACCGCCGTATCCAGCGGGCGGAACGCGAAGCCCGCGCCGTCGGCTATGCCGTTTATTATCCCCATACGCTGCGTCCTCGCCACGGCGTCGGCCGACCAGTCGTGGATATCGCCCGCGTCGGTGAATTCGACGGGCTCGTTGGCAGAGGGAGCCGTTATCGAATACGAATCCATGAAGCGCACGATGATGAGCGCCATCTGCTCCCTCGTGATGAGGTCGTTGGGCGCGAAGGTCTGCGCGTCGTAGCCGTTGACGATGCCCCGTGAGGCCGCCCAGGCGACGTACGGACCGTACCAATCGTTGATATTCACGTCGGCAAAGGGCGACGTCTGATAAGAGCCCGCACTTACACCGGCGACTCGGCCGAGGACCGTCACGAACATCGCGCGGGTCACGGCGTCGTCGGGCGCGAAACGGAAATTGCCGACGCCGTTCATGTATCCGCGCTCGGCCATGAACATTGCCGAGTCCTTCGCCCAGTGGCCGTCGAGGTCGATGAAGAAGACCGTCGAGGGCGCGTCGCCGCTCGCGGAATACATGTAGTACCCGTCGACGAGGCCGACTGCGTCTGAATACGCCGTCACGACGACGGAGGAGCCCTCCGCGGCGAAATAGCGCACGCCCGCGTTCAAAACGCAGGCCTCGCCCGTCTCGGAGGCGTCGGAGAGGTTGATGAGCGAGCCTCTCTCGACCGTCGCGTAAAACGTCCCGTAGGTCGGAACGAAGGACGCGAACTGCGACAGCGTCACCGAGCCGCCCGTATTGAAGCCGAGCTGCGTGTAGCTGCCCGCGTAGGACGAGCCGGCGGGAGCGACGGGCTCGAGATACGTAAGCTCGTCCATGGCGGCGTCGAGGTCTCCCTCGAGCTTCACGTCAGCCTTCACGCGGCTGCGCGAGAGCAGATCGGCTACGAAAGTTTCGCGCAGAAAGCTCAGCGAGACGAGCGGATCTCCCGCTCCCCCGCCGGTCGCCGCGTAGGCGGCCCCGCCGCATATAAGCAGCGCGGCCAGTATTAAAATGGCGATAGCTCGTCTCACGCGAAACCTCCGGAAAAGTCCAGTAAACTTATTGTCCTGCGCTTAGATTTTATCACGCGCGCGGGCAAATAGCAATCCGTTTTTACCGGCGGTAAAACATACCTTTTCACTCCCTGAGCGTGGCGCGGACGGCGCGCGCGGCATAGTAATGCTTAGCTTTATTATGAAAGGGAGTGCGGCAATGAGCGCCAACTCGGCGTTTTTTCTCGGAGCGAATACCTGCTCCGGCTTCTATTCGGGCTTCGACGGATTTACGAAGGAAAAGGGCGTGGAAAAGCTATACGTCGTCAAGGGAGGTCCGGGCTGCGGCAAATCGAGCTTCATGCGCACCGTCGCCGAGGCGGCGGCGGAAGGCGGGCTCGCGGTAGAGGTCTTTTACTGCTCCGGAGACCCGGATTCGCTCGACGGGGTGTTCCTCCCGGAGCTCGGGACGGCCTACGTCGACGGCACGGCGCCGCACGTACTGGAGCCGGCCTCCGTCGGCGTTACGGGCAATTACATAAGCTTCGCGGAGTTTTACGACGGCCGCATCGCGCCGGACGTGGCCCGGGATGTGCTCGAATTGACGAAGCGCTACAAGGAGGCGTACGCCTCGGCGTACAGGGCGCTGGCTGCTTACGGCGCGCTGA
>JAFZAM010000176.1 GCA_017557265.1 Oscillospiraceae bacterium
AGAGCGCGCTCGCGGAGGCGGGCGTCCGCTCCCTCGGCGAGGAGGACTTGTTTGAGCTTTTAGAGTGACCGCCGACCAAATCGCCGCACACATCTTGTCGGCTTATTTCCCGCCCGGCTTTGCCTCAAAATCTTGAAATACACAAAGTATTCCTGCGATTTTTCGTCTTCGCCGGACGAAAAATCCGCTCGACGATCTGTGCACTTCGATTTGATCAACGGTCACTTACTTGACGAGAAGGACTAAGGAGGAATAAGATATGTTCATTCTTGCGAAATTCTGGCGCGGCGCGCGCCGATAACGACTTTTTCCGACCGACACGCACCGTGAAAAAACTACAATAACAAGAAAGGAATTTTACAATGGAAAACATACCTTACAAAATATATCTGACCGAGGACGAGCTCCCGAAGGCATGGTACAACCTCCGCTCCGCCATGAAGACCAAGCCCGCCCCCCTGCTCAATCCCGGCACCCACGAGCCCATGAGCGCGGCCGACCTCGCGCCCGTCTTCTGCGACGAGCTCATCGCGCAGGAGCTCGACAACGACACTCCGTACTTCGAGATCCCGAAGGAGATATACGACTTCTACAAGATGTACCGTCCCTCCCCGCTGGTCAGGGCCTACTGCCTCGAGAAGGCGATGGACACCCCCGCCCACATCTACTACAAGTTCGAGGGCAACAACACCTCCGGCTCCCACAAGCTCAACTCCGCCATCGCCCAGGCCTACTACGCCAAGAAGCAGGGCCTCAAGGGCGTCACGACCGAGACCGGCGCCGGCCAGTGGGGCACCGCCCTCTCGATGGCCTGCTCCTACTTCCAGCTCGACTGCAAGGTCTTCATGGTCAAGGTCAGCTATGAGCAGAAGCCCTTCCGCCGCGAGGTCATGCGCGTCTACGGCGCCGACGTGACCCCGTCGCCCTCCGAGACGACGAACGTCGGCAAAAAGATACTCGAGGCCCATCCCGGCACGACGGGCAGCCTCGGCTGCGCGATAAGCGAGGCCGTCGAAGTCGCGGTGTCCAATCCCGGATACAGATACGTCCTCGGCAGCGTCCTCAATCAGGTCCTCCTGCACCAGAGCGTCATCGGCCTCGAGACCGAGGCGGCGCTGAAGAAATACGACATCGTCCCCGATATCATCATCGGCTGCGCCGGCGGCGGCTCCAACCTCGGCGGTCTCATCTCGCCCTTCATGCGCGACAAGATAGAGGGCAAGCTCAACGCCCGCATCGTCGCCGTCGAGCCCGCCTCCTGCCCGAGCTTCACGCGCGGCGTCTACGCCTACGACTTCTGCGATACCGGCATGGTCTGCCCGCTGGCTAAGATGTACACTCTCGGCAGCAACTTCATCCCCGCGCCGAACCACGCCGGCGGTCTGCGCTACCACGGCATGAGCCCCGTCCTCTCCCAGCTCTACGACGACGGGCTCATGGAAGCCGTCTCCGTCCCGCAGACGGAGGTCTTCAAGGCGGCCGAGGCCTTCGCGAGAGTCGAGGGCATCCTCCCCGCTCCGGAGAGCTCACACGCCATCAAGGTCGCCATGGACGAGGCCGCGAAGTGCCGCGAGACGGGCGAGGCGAAGAACATCGTCTTCGGTCTCACCGGCACCGGCTACTTCGATCTGGTCGCCTACGAGAAGTTCCATAACGGCGTCATGGACGACTACATCCCCACCGACGCGGAGCTTCAGGCGAGCTTCGACGGACTTCCCAAGTTCTAAACAAACGAAAGCCGGGGGAACGGATATCCGTTCCCCCGGTCTTTTTATGCTCATTTTTACTTTTCCGGCTGCCTGACCTCGATGTTGCCGACCTCCTCGAGGCTCTTGCCCTCGAGCAGGAGGAGCTTTTCCGCGAGCAGGCGGGAAAACCCGCTCACGACGGCGGCCATCGTGATGAGGTCGGCCGTGCTCGCGGTGGATATCTCGGAGCTCTCCTCGTGGCCGAGGACGCCGGCGGCCGCCTCCCTGACCTGCGCGATGAAGTACTTCGCGGCGAGCCTGTGACGGACGGCGTAGGCCTTGTAGAAGTCGCGCAGCTCCTCCACGGAGAGGTCCACGGGGATCATCGTCTGCAGCGTCGGGATGCTCAGGCTGTGCTTGAGCGAGCATATCATCAGCAGGTACGCGATGTGCACGCGGTAGTATTTCTTCTTGACGGGCTCGGGCATGACCTTCTTGCGGACGTAGTTGTTGATGGCCGCGGCGGTCAGGAACTGCTCCTCCTTGAGCTCCGGCGGGAGATAGTCGAGATAGTATTTGAGCAGCGCGATGACCTGCTCCATGTAGAGCCCGATGTCCGGGATGTCCTCCCAGTCGGGGAGCTTATACTCGTCGAGGTACTTTTCCCAGCGCCTGAGCTTGCCCGCGATGAGCTGCTTGTCGAACGTCATGACGAACACTTCCTTTTATTGCATTATAGCCCCGTCTTGTCCGCCGCGCAAGACCGGCCGCCAAATTTCCTGTTGACATGATCCCGCGCTTGTGATAATCTAATCTTGTAGATTAGATTAAATAATCTATTTTGCAAGCTGACCTCGCGTTTTCGACAAGAAGGCCCTCTCCGCGCTCACGCCGCGCGGTAGTTGCGGGAGGTACGGGACTGGTATATAATTATCAGTGCGCCATGCGGCGCAATCGTACCAACGAGGTGAGCTGACGTGATACGAACGGTGATATGGCTCTTTCTGGCGGCGCTGCTGCTGCTCGTGCTGTCCCCCGTTTTCTTTGTGCTCTGGCTCTTCAGGGACAAGAGCGAGGACGCGGGACCGAACAGGGCCGCGGCGGCCGTGTTCGCGCCGCCCGTGCGCTTCATGGCGCGCGTCGCGGGGGCGAAGATCGTCGTCGAGGGCAAGGAAAACCTCCCCGAGAGCGGCGCGCTTTACGTCGGCAACCATCAGGGCTACTTTGACGCGCTCGTGG
>JAFZAM010000177.1 GCA_017557265.1 Oscillospiraceae bacterium
GGAGACCGGGCAGCTCGCCGGGTCTGCCGTTTTCTATCTCGCCGGCCTGGCGGTCGACGCGCATGACGCGGATGTTGACGTTGCCCTCGTTGCCGGTCACGACGACGTCGAAGGTCCAGATAAGGTAGACCGCGGCGACGACGGCACACAGCGCCACCGCGACGGCAAGGACGATAAGCGCGCACTTGCCGGCGCTCATGTGACGGGGCTTTCTCTCCCTGCCCTTTTTGCCCGCGGGCTCGGAAACGGAGTCGAAGTACCCCTCGAGATAATAGTTTTCGCTGTCGCGTTCTGCCATTTGTTCCTCCGGATAAAGGACCGCGGACGGCTCACTTGAGCGTGAGCGTGAATACGAATTCCGTCCAGTCGTCCTTGCTGGTCACCTTGATATCCTCGCCGTAGCCGGTGAGGATGGCCTTGACTATGTACAGCCCGAGCCCCACTCCGTCGCGGTCGAGGCTGCGGGAGCGGTCGCTCTTATGGAATCTGTCGAATATCATGGGCAGGTCGTCCTCGG
Source organism: Oscillospiraceae bacterium (assembly GCA_017557265.1). Classification (GTDB taxonomy): domain Bacteria; phylum Bacillota; class Clostridia; order Oscillospirales; family Oscillospiraceae; genus RGIG7949. The sequence continues at coordinate 518 of JAFZAM010000177.1, forward strand.
GGATCGTCTCGCCCGTGTCGCCGATGGCGACGACGGCCTTCTGATCCTGCTTCCATATTCTCAGCTTGACCGTCCCGCCCTCGAAGGCGAATTTGACGGCGTTGTCGAGGATGTTGTAGATGACCTGCATTATGGTGTCGGCCTCGCCGCGGACGACTACCTCCTCCTCGGGGAGCTCCACGACGACGTCGAGTTTTTTATCCTCGAGCTTCGGCTCGAGCGCGAGCACGGCGCGGCGCGCGACCTCGCTCACGTCGAAGGAGGAGCTCAGCAGCTTGGACGTGTCGACGCTCTGCATGCGCGAGAGGTCGAGCATGCGGCGCACGAGCCGCGAGAGGCGCCTAGTCTCCTCGGCGATGACGGCGATGTATTTCTGCGAGTCCTCCTGCGGGATGGTCCCGTCGAGAAGGCCGTCGGCAAAGCCGGAAATGGTCGTCATGGGGGTCTTGAGCTCGTGGGAGACGTTTGCGACGAACTCGCGCCTGTTCATCTCGGCGGCCTCCATGGACGCCGCCATCATGTTGAAGGCCTCGGCGAGCTCCTCTATCTCCTCGATCTGCCCGCCCTTGACGCGGACGTCGAACTGGCCCTTGGCGAGCTTGCCCGCCGCCTGCGCCATCTCGTGAAGCGGCGACATCTGCCGCCTCGTCACTATGAGCGAGGCTATCAGCGCGACGAGCAGGACCACGCAGCCGACGAGCACGAACAGCGACACCACCGGCCTCCAGAGCAGAGTCATGGAGTCGGTCGAGACGGCGACGAAAACGTAGCCTATCGCGTCGCCGCCGTCGGGCGAGGGTATCTGCACGCCGGCATAGTACATGCTGCCGTCGTAGTAGCTCCCGAGCGTCCCCTTGGCCTCGTAGAGGCCCTCCTCGGAGACCTTTTCAAGGACTCCCTCGGGAAGCACGCAGCCTATATGGCGGCAGAAGAGGTCGCTGTCTGAGCAGGCGAAGACGGTCCCGTCCGTCCCCGCGAGGGAGACGTGCACGTCGGAGGACTTTGAGACCGACAGGATGAGCATGCGGATGTCCCAGTCGTCGAGGGAGACCTCGGTGCTCTTGGCGGAGGTCGTGTCGGCGAGGACGTACGCCGTCGCGCGCAGGGTCTTTCTGTTCTCGTTGACGGTGTAGTTGAAGCTCAGCCACGAAAACAGCACCGCGTCGAGCAGGATGCTCAGCAGCACTATGACGGCCGTCAGCGAGAAGTTTCGCCAGTAGATGCTCTTCATTACTGCTGGTCGGTCGTTTCGAACTTATACCCGACGCCCCAGACGGTCTTGAGGCACCATTTGTCGCTCACGCCCTCGAGCTTTTCGCGAAGGCGCTTGATATGTACGTCGACGGTCCTCGAGTCTCCGAAATAATCGAAGCCCCAGACCTCGTCGAGCAGCTGATTTCTCGTATAGACGCGGTTGGGAGACGACGCGAGATGATACAGCAGCTCGAGCTCCTTGGGCGGCGTGTCGACCTTTTTCCCGTCGACGATGAGCTCGTAGGAGTCGAGATTGACGACGAGCTTGTCGTACGTCAGCTTCTTCTGCCCCGCCTCGGCTGGCGCGTATCTGCGCAGGACCGCGTGGATCCTCGCGAGCAGCTCCTTGACCTCGAAGGGCTTGACGATATAGTCGTCGGCGCCCATCTCGAGGCCGGAGACCTTGTCGAAGGTCTCGCCCTTGGCGGTCAGCATGATGATGGGGACCGTCGAGGTCTGGCGGATGGCGCGGCAGACCGCCCAGCCGTCCATGACCGGGAGCATGATGTCGAGCAGGATGAGATCGGGCTGGAACACCTTGGCCTCGGCGACGCCCGTGCCGCCGTCGGCGGCGCAGCGGACCGTGAAACCGTCTTTTTCAAGATAGAGCCTCAGCAGCTCGGCGATATTGGATTCATCTTCGATGACGAGGACTTTTTTGTTATCCATAGGTCGCACCTCCGGACAAATATAGACTACTTAGAATATATAATAGTTGCGCAGACCCGTCAATAGTGAACAGATTTCGCCCGTTTGGTAAATTTTCTGAAAACAAGCGGCGCGCGGCGGCTTTTTCGGCGCGGCGCTTGAAAAACGGGACCCGGAAATAGTATACTTATACCGTCCCCGGGCGAAGCGCCGAAGATTAATCTCCGCTCCGGGGCGGGAGGCTGAACATGGCACAGTATCTTCTCTCGATCGATCAGGGCACGACGAGCAGCCGCGCCATCATATTCGACCGCGACCAGCGCATCGTCGCGTCGGCGCAGAAGGAGTTCACGCAGATATACCCCAAGGCAGGCTGGGTCGAGCACGACCCGATGGAGATATACGGCGGCGTCGTCTCCGTCCTCTCCGAGGTGCTCGCACGCTCGGAAATAGACGTAAACGACCTCGCGGCGATAGGCATAACCAATCAGCGCGAGACGACGGTCGTATGGGACAAGGAGACGGGGCTTCCCGTCTGCAACGCGATAGTCTGGCAGTGCCGCAGGACGAGCGCGATATGCGACGAGCTCAAGTCGCTCGGGCTCGAGGACTATATCAAGAAGACGACCGGCCTCGTCATCGACGCATATTTTTCCGGCACGAAGATAAAATGGATACTCGACAACGTCGACGGCGCGAGAAAGCTCGCCGACGAGGGCCGGCTCCTCTTCGGGACGATAGACACCTGGCTCGTCTGGAAGCTTACGAAGGGTCAGGCGCACGTCACGGACTACACCAACGCCTCGCGCACGATGCTCTATGATATTCATAACCTCAGGTGGGACAAGAAGCTTCTCGACGTGCTCGGCATACCCGAGAGCATGCTGCCGCGCGTCTGCGACTCCTCCGAGGTCTACGGCACCTGCCGCCTGCTCGACCGCGACGTCCCCATTGCGGGCATAGCCGGCGACCAGCAGGCCGCTCTCTTCGGGCAGGGCTGCTTTGATCCCGGCGACGCGAAAAACACCTACGGGACCGGCTGCTTCCTGCTGATGAACACGGGCTCGGAGCCCGTCGAATCCCGCCACGGCCTGCTGACCACAATAGCGATTGGACTGAACGGCAAGGTGCAGTACGCGCTCGAGGGCTCCGTCTTCGTCGGCGGCGCGGTCATACAGTGGCTGCGCGACGAGCTGCACTTTATAGAGACGGCTCCCGAGGCCGAGACGATGGCGAAAAAGGTCCCCGACACGGGCGGAGTGTATTTTGTCCCCGCTTTCACGGGGCTCGGCGCGCCGTACTGGGACATGTACGCGCGCGGCGCGATAGTCGGCATCACGCGCGGGACGAAGCCCGAGCATATAATCCGCGCGGCGCAGGAGGCCATAGCCTATCAGTCGATGGACCTCGTCAACGCCATGGAGAAGGACTGCGGCAGGACGCTCGCCGAGCTCAAGGTCGACGGCGGCGCGTGCAGAGACAGCTTCCTGATGCAGTTTCAGGCGGACATACTTGGAAAGACCGTCAAGCGCCCGGTCATACGCGAGACGACCGCGCTCGGCGCGGCGTACCTCGCGGGGCTCGCCGTCGGCGTCTGGAAGGGCACCGACGAGATAAGCAAAATATGGAGCTGCGACAGAGTCTTCGAGAGCTTCATGCCCTCGGACGAGCGCGCGCGGCTCAGGCGCGGCTGGTCCCGCGCGGTCGGACGCAGCCTCGACTGGGAGGAGCACGACTGAAAATCAAATAAAAAACCGCAGGGAAAGTTCCCTGCGGTTTTTCGTTAAGTCGATACTTACTTGAGCTCGACCTTCGCGCCGACGGCCTCGAGCTTGGCCTTGAGTTCCTCGGCCTCTTCCTTGGAAGCGCCTTCCTTGATCTTGGCGGGGATGCCCTCGACGAGAGCCTTCGCCTCGGCAAGGCCGAGACCGGTGATCCCGCGGACTTCCTTGATGACCTTGATCTTCTCAGCGCCGAAGTCGGTCATGACGACGTCGAACTCGGTCTTCTCTTCAACAGCGGCGGCGGCAGCGGCGGGAGCGGCGGCCACGGCGGCGGCAGCGGCGGAAACGCCGAAGGTCTCCTCAAGAGCGTGGACCAGCTCGGAGAGCTCGAGAACGCTGAGAGCCTTAACTTCTTCGATCATAGCATTGACTTTTTCGCTAGCCATTTTGATTTTCCTCCTAAAATTTGTTGTCGTTGCAGCGTTACTCGGCTGCGGGGGCTTCGGCGGCGGGGGCCGCGCCGTTCTTTTCCGCGATCTGGTTCAGGACCACGGCCAGGCTCGTGATGGGAGCGAGCAGAGTTCCGAAGACCTGGGAATACAGGGCGTCCTTGGAAGGAAGCGCGCTGATCTCCTTGATCTCGGCGTCGCTCAGCACCTTGCCGTCCATGAAGGCGGCCTTGATGTTGAAAACATCGTTGAGCTTGTCGGAGTAGTCGCTGATTATGCGGAAGGGAGCGATGGGGTCGCCGGTGCTGGTCGCGAGAGCCGTTGTGCCATGAAGGACGGGGTCGAGCTCCTTCATGCCGCAATCGTCGAGAGCAAAGCGAGTGAGAGTATTCTTGATGACGGAATACTCGACATCATTCTTGCGAAGCTCTGCGCGCAGCTCGGTGTCCTGGGCGACGTTGATGCCCTTGTAGTCCACGAGCACGCCGGAGCCGGCATTCTTGATGCGCTCGACAAGCGCAGCAACGACAGCCTGCTTCTCGCTGAGAACTTTTGCGTTCGGCATGTTTACACCTCCGGGTAATCTTTCGCGCCCTAAAAGAAAATCCTTATGCCCGGAAAGACATAAGGACAGAAAGCGATCAATGAGAAGATTGACGCCGTCCTCGGCGGGACTTACGGCTTTCGCCACCCGCTGTCTTTGGAGCGCTTTGATATATTATCAGCTTGATACGGCGTTGTCAACTGTTTTTTTCAATATTTTTAAGGCCCCGGAGCGGGGCCTTTTTGTCGTCTCAGCCGAGGTTCCCCGTCAGCAGCATGACGGACGCGACGGCGACGGCTGGAGCCGTCTCACAGCGCA
>JAFZAM010000178.1 GCA_017557265.1 Oscillospiraceae bacterium
CGTGAGCGCGCCGCCCGGCTGGTGGGCCGAGACGGAGATGGCGTTGGGCTTGAGCGTGTCGCCGTAGACGCACGGCAGCGAAAGGCAGACCTCCGCGTGGCGGCGGTACACGTCCGCGACCGTCTCGTCGACCTCGCGCACGGCGTTGCCGTACTTGGGGACGGCGCGGAAGTCGCGCCGCATATCCTCATAGCCGGCCCAGTCCGCGTCGAGCGCGGCCATGAGCTCGGCCATGGTGTATTTTTTCTCGTCGAAGACGAGCTTTTTGATGGCGTAGAGGCCGTTTCCGGCGTTCACCGCGCCGACCGCGCCGAGCACGGCGCCGTTTTCAAAGTCGAAGCGGCGGGAGAACATGTCCTTTCCGGCCTTGACCCCGCCGCGCATGAGCGCCGAGCGGAAGACGTCCGGGAAGAGCTCCTTCTCGGCTATCATCTCGACGTTGATGCGCTCGTTGGCCATCTCCATGAGATAGCGTATCTCGGCGAAGACGGCGTCGCGCACCTCCTCGAACGTGCCCATCTTCGTCACGTCGCCGACGCGCATGCCGACCTGCTCGCCCGTATAGCGGCAGAAGCCGTCGTGCAGGGCGATGTCCATCGCGTGCGGGATGATGAAGAAGACGGCGACCTGCGTGCGGGTCTCGCCCTGCACGTTGCCGTCGACGCAGCCCGTCGCGCAGTAGTCGCGCGCCTCCTCGAGCGGGACGCGGTTCGTTTCGCTGCGCGAGGTAAAGAAGTTTATATAGGACTTATCCCCGATGAAGGCGGGCATGCCGAGGCCGGAGCGCACGCATTCGAGCGCCTTGACCATCAGCGCGTCCGGCGTCTTCTCGTGGACGCGGAGCGTCAGCGTGTGGTGCGGCAGGTGGGTGTCCTTCGCGGCCTCGAGCAGCAGGTACGTCAGCTCGTTCGTCGCGTCGGAGCCGTCGGCCTTGACGCCGCCTATCGTCCAGTTGTACCACTTGGCCATGCCGGCGTTCTTGGTGCGGTTGGCCTTGCCGGAGACGCGGTTGAGCTTCATGACCTTGACGCGCAGCAGCTCGAGCAGCTCGAGGACCTCCGCGTCCGTGATGCGCCCGGCGTCGATATCCTTTTTATAATACGGATACATATACTGGTCGAAGCGCCCCGCCGTCGAGGTCGGGGACGGGCAGACCATCAAAAACGTGAACCAGAAGCTCTGCAGCGCCTCGCGGAAGCTCTCCGCCGGGAATTCCGGCACCTTACGGCAGATGCGCTCCATCTCGCGCAGCTCGGAGGCGCGCGCGGGGTCGGTCTCCTTCGCCGCGAGAGAGGCGCAGAGGTCGGCGTAGCGGTGCGCGAAGCGTATCCACGCCTCGAAGACCATGACGACGCCCTCCCAGAAATTGCGCTTTTCTATGGAGTCGGGCGCGTCGTAGCGCAGGTCTTCAAGGCACTGCTTCGCCTCGTCTATAATGGAGCGCGCGCCGCGCGCGAGGATGGCGGCGAAGTCCACGCAGACCAGCGAGAGGCCGGGCCCGAGGCCGCAGCCGCTCATCGCGTAGCCGCCGCCGGAGCCGCCCTTCTTGTCCTTCCACGGGGGCAGGACGACGCCGGACTTCATAAACGGCCAGAGCCGCTCGTTCTCCCCGAGGCTGCGGCCCATCTCCTCGACGAGGGTCCTGTTCGAGTCGTTGCCGGCGAAGCGCTCGTTGAGGCGGTAGAGCTCGGCCTCGTCCTCGGGGCTTATCGTGTATATCTCGCTTTTGAGCGCTTCGACCTCGTCGGGCGTCCAGACGCCGTACTCGTACTGCATCTCCAGCCCGAAGGGCTTGCTTGCGCCCGAGCCGCAGAGGAGGTCCTCCGGCTCGATGAATATCGTCATATTGTCGAGGACGTGCGTCTGCAGACGGCTCCTGCGCAGCAGGACGGGCTCGCCGCGCGTCTCGTCGAGGGATTCGTTGGCGAGCCGGAAAAGCTCGACGCACAGCGGGTATTTATTGACGCGCAGGCTCTCTATCATGCGCCTTATACGGTCTGTCATAAGGGCGGCCTCCTTTATGAGGTGTTAATTCATTTTCCCGCGTTTCGCGCGCGTTGTCAAGCGGAAGGAAAGAGACGGCTTGCGGAGCGGGGCCGCAAGGGGTAAAATGAGAAAAAATCTGAGCGGAAAAGAGAGGTTTCCAATGAAGAAAATGCCGAAGCCTACGGGAGAATACGCCGTCGGGACGTTCACGTATACAGTCAAAGACGACAGGGAGGAGCTCCTCGCTCCGGGCACGATGCGGAGCGTCGCCGCGAGGGTCTGGTACCCGGTCCTTAAGGAGAGCGTCCGGGATCTCCCGAAGGCGGCCGCCCTCTCGGAGAATATGATAAAAGGCTTCAAGAGATCGTTCCGCGTCGCGCCGAGCTTCAAGGACGCGGAAAACCTCTCCGAGTGCTTTGAAAACGCGCCTAGGATACCGGGCAAAAGATTCCCGCCGGTTATGTTCAGCCACGGCTATAACTCCTACCGAGAGGGCAATTCCCTCCTCTGTATCGACCTCGCTTCGCACGGCTACATAGTCATATCCGTCGCCCACTCCATGGAGGGGCTCTGCACCGAACTCGACGACGGGACGGCGCTCTTTGCCGACAAAAAGAACGCGAAGCTGTATGAGCCGATGCTCGGCGGGCTGCTCGCCATGTATAAGCTCGTGAAGTCAAAGGGCGACTGCGAGGAACTCGCACGGAGATTCGACGAGGTGCAGCGGAAATACTGCAGATACATGATGGGGAGGCTCCCGGAATGGGTCAGGGACTGCGAGGCGGCGCTGGAGCGCACGAGGGAGGAGCTGTCCGATCTCATCGACTTTGAACATGGCGTTGGCGCGTCGGGCCATTCCTTCGGAGGCAATACGGCCTATGCGCTGTGCGCACGGGACCCGGACTTCGTCTGCGGGATAAACATCGACGGAGCGCTTTTCGGCGACTATACTGACGACGTGCAGACGAGGCCGTTTATGCAGATAAGCTGTGAGGACAACGAAAAGGCCGCGGCAAGGGTATACCTGCGCCATACGGGGCCCGTCTGGAAGGCGCTTTTCAGGGATATGAGACACATGGGCTTCGCCGACGCGAAATTCACGGTGCCGATGCGGTCGGTAGTGGGCAAACTGGACGCGGACGTGCTCCATGCAGAGCTCTGCCGGCTCCATTTGGAGTTTTTTGACGCATATCTGAAAGGATCAAAGCCCGTTCCGGACTTGAAAAGCAGCGATGCCGTGAAGGTGTCTGTATTCGAGGCGGATATGAAGGCTTGACGGGGACCGGATCGAAACCGGGGAGACCGCAGCCAAACAGCATTTCAACAACGAAAAGAGCCCCCGTCCGTGCGGACGGGGGCTTTGTTCGTGCGGGGAAAGGCTCAGCTCAGGCGCTCCTGCTTCTTGCCCTCGAAGTAGTCGCGCACGAGCTTGATGACGACCGGGCTCAGCGCGAGGATGGAGATGAGGTTCGGGATGGCCATGAAGCCGTTGAGCGCGTCGGCGAGGTTCCAGGCGTCGGCCAGGGACATCGTCGCGCCGACGATGGCGAAGAGGACGAAGATGATCTGGTAGACCTTGCTGGCCTTCGTGCCGAAGAGGTACTCGAAGCAGCGGGTGCCGTAGAGCGACCAGCTGAGTATCGTCGAGAACGCGAACAGGCTCAGGCAGACCGCGACGAGAACGCCGCTCACGCCGCCGGAGATGATGCGGCCCATGCAGGCGGTGACGATGGAGGCGCCGCCGCTGGTGCCCCAGGAGATGCCCACGCCCTCGGCGCCGGCCGCGGCGACGGTCGTCAGGACGACGAGGCTGGTCAGGGTGCAGATGACGATGGTGTCCATGAAGACCTCGAAGATGCCGAAGAAGCCCTGCTTGACGGGGTCCTTCTCGCTGGTCGCGGCGTGCGCCATCGGGGCGGAGCCGAGGCCGGCCTCGTTGGAGAAGCAGCCGCGGGCGATGCCCTTGGTGATGGAGGTCTTTATCGTGATGCCGAAGGCGGCGCCGAGCGCGGCCTCGGCGTTGAAGGCGCCCTGGAAGATCATTCCGAAGGCCTTGCCGATGTGGGTGATGTTGGCGAAGATGATGATGAGAGAGGCGATGATGTAGACGACCGCCATGACGGGGACGACTCTCTCGGTGACGGAGCCGATGCGCTTGATGCCGCCGAAGAGAACGAGCGCGATGAGGATGGCGATTATTACGCCGATGATGAGGCTCGAGAGCGAGAAGGTCGAGCCGAGGAAGGTAAGCTGGACGGCGCCGGTGTTGCCGCCGAGGGAGTCGATGGCGCCGTTTATCGCGCCGGTTATCGACTGGACCTGCGTGGCGTTGCCGATGCCGAAGGCGGCGAGGGCGCCGAAGATGCAGAAGAGGACGCCGAGCCAGCCCCAGCCCTTTCCGAGGCCGTTCTTTATGTAGTACATCGGACCGCCGACCCAGTCGCCCTTGTCGTTGCGCTCGCGGTAGTGGACGGCGAGGGTGACCTCGCAGAACTTGGTCATCATGCCGACGAGGGCGGATATCCACATCCAGAACACCGCGCCGGGGCCGCCGATGACGATGGCGCCCGTGACGCCCGCGATGTTGCCGGTGCCGACCGTGGCGGCAAG
>JAFZAM010000179.1 GCA_017557265.1 Oscillospiraceae bacterium
CTGCAATACAGCAGTATGCCCTCGCAGTCGGCGATGTGGATGATGAGGGAGACGCCGTGCTCGTCCGTCATGAGGCCGTCGGCCTCGTACGGGACGGCGTCGAAGAGGTTGCGCTTTTTATCGGCGGCGGTCACGCGCCGTACGGCGTCGCCGTGGACCTGACGCGAGAACGCGAGCGAGCCCGGGCTTATCCCGAGAGCGCCGCAGATAAGGTCATAGTTTTCGCGCACCTTTTCCCTGTCGTCGCCGCGCGATACGGCGAGGTTCAGACTCTCGAACTCTCCCCCGCTCACGCCGCCGAGGCGGGTCGTGAAGGCGTTGACGACGCCCGCTTCGTCGAGCGCGCGGCAGGTAAGCCACCGGAGCGCGCCCTTGCTTCTCTCTGTGATATCCATGGCCTTACGCGTCTCTGCCGTGGCAGTGCTTGTATTTCTTGCCGCTCCCGCACGGGCAGGGATCGTTGCGGCCTATCTTCGTTACCTTGACGGGCTTTTTCTTGGCCGGCGCGTCGCCGCCGACGTTCTCCACGGAGCCCTTGGCGACGCTCTTTCGCTCGAGCGCCGATTCCTTCTTTATCTCGACCGTGAAGAGACGGCGCACGACCTCGTCCTTGATGGAGTTGACCATGGCCTCGAACATGTCGAAGCTCTCGCGCTTATACTCGTCAATGGGGTTGACGTTGCCGTAGGCGCGGATGCCGATGCCGCGGCGCAGCTCGTGCATGGCGTCGATGTGGTCCATCCAGTTCTCGTCGACGACGCGGAGCAGTATGACGCGCTCGAGCTCGCGCATGACGGGCTGCTCCGTCCCCGGGACGTTGCCGAAGCGGGCCTCGCGCGCGGCGTAGACCGCGTCGGCGGCGGAGACGAGGTATTCCGTGAGCTTGTCGCTGTCCCAGTCGGAGAGCTCGTCGCGCGTCACCTGCGGGCGCTTGCCCGCGAGGAACAGCTTGTCGAACGGGGCGAGGACCTCCTCGAGCTGCTCGGCGCTCTCAATAAAGCCGTCCTTGCCGATGACGGCGCAGACGCCGGAGCTTATGACGTCGCGTATCATGGAGCGCACGGAGGCGCTCACGTCCTCCCCGTCGAGCACCTGACGGCGCTGTCCGTAGATGATCTCGCGCTGCTGGTTCATGACGTCGTCGTATTCCAGGACGCTCTTTCGGGACTGGAAGTTGCGCGACTCGACGCGCTTTTGCGCGTTTTCGATGGCGTTTGAGATTATCTTCTGGTCGATGGGCATGTCCTCGTCGATGTTGAGCGTGTCCATCATCGACTGGATGCGCTCCGAGCCGAACAGACGCATGATGTCGTCCTGCATGGAGAGGTAAAAGCGCGTCTCGCCCGGGTCGCCCTGACGGCCGGCGCGGCCGCGGAGCTGATTGTCTATGCGGCGGGATTCGTGGCGCTCGGTGCCGAGGATGAAGAGGCCTCCCGCCTCGCGCACCTTGACGGCCTCGGTCTCGACTTCGGCCTTGTGCAGCGCGAGCGCCTCGGCGAACTTCCTGCGCGCGTCGAGTATCTCCTCGTTATCCGTCTCTGCGTAGCCCGTGGCCTCGTTTATGAGCTCCTCGCTCAGGCCAGCCTTGCGCAGGTCGTTCTTGGCGAGGTACTCCGCGTTGCCGCCGAGCTTGATGTCCGTGCCTCGGCCGGCCATGTTCGTCGCTATCGTGACGGCGCCGAACTTGCCCGCCTGCGCGATTATCTCGGCTTCCTTCTCGTGCTGCTTGGCGTTGAGGACGCTGTGCTTGATGCCGGTCTTTTTAAGGAGCGCGGAGACGTGCTCGCTCTTTTCTATCGAGACGGTGCCGACCAGGACGGGCTGGCCCTTGGCGTGGCACTCCTCTATCTGCCTGATTATGGCGCGGTCCTTGCCGGCCTCGTTTTTATATACGACGTCGGGATCGTCTATCCTCGCGATGGGCTTGTTGGTCGGTATCTCGATGATGTCGAGGTTGTAGATGGCGTTGAACTCCTCCTCCTCGGTCAGCGCGGTACCGGTCATGCCGGAGAGCTTGTTGTACATGCGGAAGTAGTTCTGGAAGGTTATCGTCGCGAGCGTCTTGCTCTCGGCGGCGACCTTGACGCCCTCCTTGGCCTCGATGGCCTGATGCAGGCCCTCGTTGTAGCGGCGGCCGAACATGAGGCGGCCCGTGAACTCGTCGACGATGACTATCTCGCCGTCCTTGATGACGTAGTCGACGTCCCTGTGCATGATGCCGTGGGCCTTGATGGCCTGGTTTATGTGGTGCGACAGGGTCGAGTTTTCTATATCCGAGAGGTTCTCGAGGCCGAATTCCTTTTCGGCCTTGGCCACGCCGCGCAGCGTCAGCGTCGCGGTCTTGGCCTTCTCGTCGACGACGTAGTCGGCGTCGATGTCGTCGGACTCCTCGGCCTTCTCGTCGGTCGAGGCGTAGACTATCTTCTTCAGGCGGCGCACGAAGGCGTCGACCTGCTGATAAAGCTCGCTCGAATCGTCGCCCACGCCGGAGATGATGAGCGGGGTACGCGCCTCGTCGATGAGGATGGAGTCGACCTCGTCGACGATGGCGAAGGCGTGCCCGCGCTGGACCATGTTCTGCTTGTAGATGGCCATGTTGTCGCGCAGGTAGTCGAAGCCCATCTCGTTGTTGGTGCCGTAGGTGATATCCGCTGCGTAGGCCGCGCGGCGCTCGTCGCTCGAGAGGCCGTGGACTATAAGTCCGACCTTGAGGCCGAGGAAGCGGTAGACCTTCCCCATCCAGTCGCTGTCGCGCTTGGCGAGGTAGTCGTTGACGGTCACGACGTGCACGCCCTTGCCCGCGAGCGCGTTTAAGTAGCTCGGCAGGGTCGCGACGAGGGTCTTGCCTTCGCCGGTCTTCATCTCGGCGATACGACCCTGATGCAGGACTATGCCGCCTATGAGCTGGACTCTGTAGTGTCTTTCGCCGAGGACGCGGCCGGCGGCCTCTCTGACCGTCGCGAACGCCTCGGGCAGGAGGTCGTCGAGCGTCTCGCCGTTAGCGAGCCTCTCGCGGAACTCGACCGTCTTATGCTGGAGCTCCGCGTCGGTGAGAGCCCGGTAGGCGTCCTCGAGGGCGTCTATCTTCTCGACGAGGGGCATCATTCTCTTTATCTCGCGCTCGCTGCGCGTGCCGAACAGCTTCGTTACTAAACTCATCTGATCCTCCTTGGACCGTATATCTTCCGCCTAACGAGGCGGTCAAGGGCATAATAGCTCAATTTAATGAGTTATTATATCACATAGTAATGAACAATTAAAGAAAAATAAAGAAAATGGTGACGAAAAAGCCCGCCCTCCGCTCAAATGCGGAAGGCGGGCTCGCTTTGACGTTTTATCAGCCGATGATGCGCTTGGCGCCGTACCAGCGGCGGGTGTAGTTGTCGCTGTTGAGGTCGGAGATGATGACGCCGACGGTCGAGGTGGAGGCGTGGACGAACTTGCCGCCGCCTATGTAGATGCCGACGTGGCCGATGCTGTTGCCGCCGGTGTATTCCTTGAAGAAGACGAGGTCGCCGGCCTGCAGCTCGCTCTTTTCGACTACGCGGCCGTTATTGTTGTACTGCGTGGTCGCCGTGCGGCACATGCTGTAGCCGAAGTGGGTGTAGACGTACCAGACGAGGCCGGAGCAGTCGAAGCCGGTGGAGGGGCTCTCCTCGCCGTAGATGTACGGATAGCCGACGTACTGGAGAGCGAAATCGGCGATCTGACGTCCGAGCTCGGTGCCGCCGGTGGAGTAATAGCCGCCGCCGGAGCTCGAGGAGCCGGAGCTGCCGCTGCCGAGAGTCGTGCCGGACTCGGTGGCGACGCCGCCGGTTATCTGCATGAGGTCGGAGCGTATGTAGCCGGTGCGGCCGAGGTACTTGACCTTGTACCAGCCGTTATTGATGCCGATGACCTCCATGTCGGTCCCCTTGCCGTAGGAGCCGATTATCTCGGCGGTCAGGTCGGGGCGGGTCCTCATTCTGGCCCAGTCGCAGGTGATCTCGGCGGTCGCGCTGAAGTTCTCGGCCTTGAGGATGTTCTTGACGTAGTCTGAGGCGACGTAGCCCTCGACGCCGTTATACATGACGTGATACCAGTCGCCCTCGGGCTTGTCGATAAGGACGATTATCCCGTCCTTCGAGACCGTCCCCACGACCTCGTTCATGATGGACGGGCCGGAGCGGATATTCAGCACCGTCGCCGATACCGTGCCCGCACCGTAGGAGATGGTCGCGGCGCACGCTCCCGTCGCCGCGAAAGCGCAGACGAGGACAAAAGCGAGGGCCGCTATTATCAACTTTTTAAGCCGTTTTTTGCTCATGATAAAGGTTCCTTCCGGTGTTTTGTATCCGAATTGTAACACTTTTTCACCCTTATGTCAACAGCTTTTCTCGTTTTTTGTAAAATAAGTTTCCATAATGTCCGAAAGGGCATTTTACAGTCGCAGAGCCGTCATCATTTCGTAATCCGGCTGTAACTGCCCGCGTGAGCGTTTCGCGGCCGTCGGAGGCGATCCGGGAGTTCTGCGGTATAAAAACAGTATAAGTTGACTTTTGAGGCAATATATATTAGGATTTATAAGTTAAGTCGGCTGCGGCCGGCCTGCGAAAACTTTTCAGGAGGAATTCCAATGAGCAAGGGAACGTACTACATCACTACGCCCATCTACTACC
>JAFZAM010000180.1 GCA_017557265.1 Oscillospiraceae bacterium
CGGAGCGGCGGGAGGCGGGGTCGCGGAGGGCTCGGGCGGGATGGGGGAGATGGTGCAGCCGGCGAGGAGCGCCAGCGCGAGGATGAGCGCCGCCGCGAGGATGACGGTCTTTTTCAAGGGAAAGACCTCCTTTCAGAGGGGTCAAGACGGAAGCGCCCTTTCGGGCGCTTCCGAGTCTTTTTCCTTGCTTTTGGGGGATCAGGCGTCGCGCTTGTCGAGAGCCTCGATGATGGCGGGGATGACCTTGAACAGGTCGCCCACGATGCCGTAGTCGGCGACTTCGAATATCGGAGCGTTCTCGTTCTTGTTGATGGCGACGATGTAGCCGGAGGTCTGCATGCCGGCGAGGTGCTGGATGGCGCCGGAGATGCCGCAGGCGATGTAGAGCTTGGGCTTGACGGTCGTGCCCGTCTGGCCGACCTGGAAGCTGTGGTCGATCCAGCCGGCGTCGACGCAGGCGCGGGAGGAGCCTATCGTGCCGCCGAGCCTGTCGGCGAGCTTGCGGATGATGTCGAAGCCCTCGGGACCGCCTATGCCGCGGCCGCCGGAGACGATGATGTCGGCGTCGGACAGCGAGGCGATCTCGCCGACCTTCTTGACGACCTCAAGGACGGTCTGCCTGATCTCGCCGGGCTTGAACTTGGCGTCGAGCTTTATCAGCTCGCCCTTCCTGCCGGGGACGCGGACGGGCTTTTCCATGACGCCCGGGCGGACCGTCGACATCTGGGGACGGTGATGCGGGCAGACGATGGTGGCCATGAGGTTGCCGCCGAAGGCGGGACGGGTCTGCATGAGCTTCTTGTCCTCGGGGTCGATGTCGAGCTTGGTGCAGTCGGCGGTGAGGCCGGTGCCGCACTTGACGGCGAGGCTCGGCGCGAGGTCGCGGCCGATGTGGGTCGCGCCCATGAGGACGATCTCGGGCTTGTACTTGAGGATGGCCCTGTAGATGGCGTTGGTGTAGCCGTCGGTGGTGTAGCCCTTGAGCTCGGGAGCGTCGGCGTAGTAGACCTTGTCCGCGCCGCACTCGAACAGCTCGTCGACGAGGTCGTCGACCTGGCTGCCGACGAGGACGGCGGAGAGCTCGGTGCCGATCTGGTCGGCGAGCTTGCGGCCCTCGCCGAGGAGCTCGACGGAGACGTTCATCAGCTTGCCTTCGCGCTGCTCGGCGAAGACCCACACGCCGTGGTAGAGGCTGATGTCGACGTTGCTCATGGAGGACTCGGTGCGCTCGATGGCGCCGAAGGGGCAGTTCTCGGCGCAGACGCCGCAGTTGGTGCAGGCCATGCCGACGACGGCGAGCTAGTTCTCCATGGTGATGGCCTGGAACGGGCAGTCGCGGACGCACTTGCCGCAGCCCTTGCATTTTTCAGCGATGATATTTATAGCCATTTTCGCGTCCTCCTATATAACGTGCTTTTCGGTCAGCTTGGCGACGACGGCGTCGGCCATCTCGTTTATCGTGCCGGAGAGCATCTCGCCCTTGCCCTTGGGGGGCGGGGTGAAGCTGCGCAGAACGTTCGTCGGGGAGGCGGTGAGGCCGCACTTGGAGGGGTCGAGTTCGACGTCCTTCTCGTCCCAGACCTTGATGCAGTCGCTCTCGCAGGCATAGAGGATGCGGCCGATGGTCATGTAGCGCGGGGTGTTGAGCTCCTTGATGCAGGTCAGCACGCAGGGAGTCGGGACCTCGATGACCTCGAAGCCGTCCTCGAGCTGGCGCTCGACGACGACGCTCTTCTCCTTGAGCTCGCGGACCTTCTGGACGTAGGTCACGACGGGCAGGCCGAGGCGCTGGGCCAGCTGCGGGGCGACCTGAGCGGTGTCGCCGTCGATGGCCTGGCGGCCGGCGAAGATGATGTCGACGTCACCGAGCTTCTTGATGCCGGCGGCGATGGTCGTGGAGGTGGCGCAGGTATCGGCTCCGCCGAAGGCGCGGGAGGAGAGCAGGACGGCGTCGTCGGCTCCCATCGCGATGCACTCGCGGAGCATGATCATGGCCTGGCCGGGGCCCATGGAAACGACGGTGACCGTCGAGCCGGGGTTCTCGTCCTTGACGCGGAGAGCCTCTTCAAGGGCGTTGGCGTCGTCCGGGTTGAGGATGGAGGGAACGCCGTCACGGATAAGAGTACCCTTCACGGGATCGATCTTGACCTCGTTGGTATCGGGCACCTGCTTGGCACAAACGATAATTTTCATCTATCTTCCCTCCTTACTTCAAGAGCGCGCCGGAGATGACCATCTGCTGGACCTGGGACGTGCCCTCGAAAATGCTGTTGATGCGGCAGTCGCGGTAGAGACGCTCGATGCGGTAATCCTTGATGTAGCCGTAGCCGCCGTGGATCTGCAGAGCCTTGTAGGCGATGTGGTTGCAGGCCTCGGAGGCGAAATACTTGGCCATGGAGCAGTACATGCTCGCCTTCGGATCGCCGAGATCCTTGGTGACGGCGGCGTTGTAGAGAAGCTCGCGGGCGGCCTCGAGCTCGGTCGCCATGTCGGCGATCATGAAGCTGATGGCCTGGAACTTGGCTATGGGCTGGCCGAACTGCTTGCGCTCCTTGGCGTACTTGATGGCTTCCTCGAGGCAGGCCTGTCCGAGTCCGACGGACTGGGAGGCGACGCCGAGGCGGCCGTAGTCGAGGGTCTTCATGGCGTTGGAGAAGCCCTTGTTGACCTCGCCGAGGCGGCAGCTGTCGGGAACGCGGACGTCCTCGAGAATGACGTCGCTGGTCGGGCAGCCGATGATGCCCATCTTGTTCTCCGCCTTGCCGCAGGAGACGCCGGGCAGCTTCATGTCGACGATGAAGGTCGTGATGCCCTTGGAGCCGAGCTTCGGATCGGTCTTGGCGAAGACGACGCAGAAGTCGGCGATGGGGGCGCCGGTGATGAAGGCCTTGCGGCCGTTGAGGATCCAGTCGTCGCCGTCGCGCACCGCGCTCGTCACGACGCCGCCGGCGTCGGAGCCGGCGCCCGGCTCGGTCAGACCGAAGCAGGGGAAGAGCTCGCCGCGGGCGACTCCGCCGATGTACTTGGCCTTCTGCTCTTCGGTACCGGCGAGGAGCAGCGGGCCGGTGCCGAGGGAGTTGGCGCCGGAGACGTAGATCGCGGAGACGGAGCTGACGCGGGAGATCTCCTCGATGGTGATGCAGTAGGCGAGGGTGTCGCCGCCCTGACCGCCTATCTCTTTGGGAGCCTTGATCCCGAAGAATCCGTACTGCTTGAACTTGTCGAGCAGCTCCTGGGGGTAGTTGCCGGTCTGGTCTATCTCGTCCTGGAGCTCCTTGGGGATCTCCTTCTCGCAGAAGTCTCTGGCGAGCTTGCGGATGAGCTGGTATTTTTCAGACAGAACCATGTGCTAATTTACTCCTTCCTGTGGATGAAATCTGAAACGTCGGAGACGGTTTTTGCCGCGGATTATTATAAACGATAGAACGCCGCTTGCGCAATAGCGCGCGGGCTTAATTCAAAAAAAGTGGCGAAAAAACCAAAAATCCCGCCGGTTTTCGCGGCATTTAGGGGAAAATCGCCGTCGCGAAAAAACATTCCCGCGTCTATGCGCGGGAATGAGGGGCTCACAAGGGACGCGGTACGGCGGGAATTACCCGCCGTACCGCGGAAGGGAACTAAGCTTTCAGCACTTCTCCCAGATGGTGGCGACCGCGTTGCCGCCGCCGATGCACAGGGTGGCGAGGCCGAGCTTGGCGTCGTCGCGCTTGAGCATCTCGTGGATGAGGGTGGTGATGATGCGGGCGCCAGAGCAGCCGACGGGGTGGCCGAGGGCGAGAGCGCCGCCGTTGACGTTGCCCTTGGCCATGTCGAGGCCGAGGTCGCGGACGACCGCGATGGACTGGGCCGCGAAGGCTTCGTTGGCCTCGACGAGGTCGAGGTCGGCGACGGTCAGGCCGGCCTTCTCGAGGGCGTTGCGGGTCGCGTAGATGGGGGCGACGCCCATGATGGCGGGATCGACGCCGCCCTGGCCCC
>JAFZAM010000181.1 GCA_017557265.1 Oscillospiraceae bacterium
AGAGCCCGAGCCCGAACCGATCACCGTCAACGACATGATAGGCCGCGAGGTCACGGTCGTTCCCGGCTCTTACAAGAGAGTCGTCTGCATCGGCGCCGGCGCGCTCAGGATGTACTGCTACGTCGGCGACGTCGAGCTGCTGTGCGGCGTGGAGGACATCGACAACACCTCCCTCGCCGAGCGTCCCAAGATGTTCGACGGCGTCGGCAGGCCGTACCTCATCGCCTATGAGGAGGTCTTCAAGACCCTGCCCAGCTGCGGCGTCGGCGGCCCGAACGCCCAGACCGCGGAGGCCGAGAAGATCCTCGCCTGCAACCCCGACATCGTCATCTCCGAGTATGAGGACGCCGACAAGGAGGACGCTCTGCAGGAGCAGCTCGGCGTGCCCGTTATCACGATGAAGGCCGGCTCCAAGGGTGTGTTCGACGAGTACTTCGCCAGCTCCATGGCCCTGCTCGGCCTGATATTCGGCCGCGAGGACCGCGCCGAGGAGCTCACCGAGTACATCTTCGCCGAGGAGGCCGAGATCTATGAGCGCACCCACGATCTGACCGGCGGCCCGTCCGTCTATATCTGCGGCCTCGGCAACTGGGGCACCGCCAACCACCTCTCCACCGCGCCGAACTACGCCTCCTTCGACCTCGCCAACATCACCAACGCCGCCGCCGACCTCGACGGAATGGGCGTGCGCACGATAGAGGAGGAGAAGTTCGTCGCGCTCGGCGACAAGATGGACGTCATCATCATGGACGCCGCCGCCGTCAAGAACATAAAGCCGCTCTACGCCGAGGACCCGACCATGTTCGACACCTGCAAGGCCTGGCAGGACGGCGAGGTCTATCTGCAGATGGCCTTCAACGCCTACTACACCAACTTCGAGCTCCAGCTCATCAATACGTGGTTCGCCGCCAAGACGGCCTACCCCGAGGCCTTCGAGGATATCGACATGACCGCCAAGACCAACGAGGTCACCAAGGCGTTCCTCGGGCAGGAGCTCGCCGAGAAGCTCTTTGCCTATCCCAACAGCTTCGGCGGCTACCAGAAAATAGACACCGCGACCTTCTTCGGCTGATACCCCGGAGAATGAGATAAAAAACGGCGCCGGCGATCGACGATCGCCGGCGCTTTCTTATCGCGCTTTATTCTGTCATTGGCTTGCCGCTCAGTATGCTTATCTTTCCGAGCGTCCCGAGGTCGAGCGCAAGGTTCGTGCGCGGGTCGAAGTATTTGCCGTCCCATATCCCGCCGCCCTCGAACGCGAAGCTCTCAGGGAGCGTCCCGACGTACGCGGCCGCGGGTGACGAGCCGGAGCAGTCGATCCCGACGACGTCCGTGCTTATGCTCCCGCCCGCGAAGGAGACGGAGGCCTGCCATATCGTCTCGCCGTCCATGACGTAGGAGTCTATGCCGGTGCAGTAGCCGTCGTAGACGCGCTCGGCTCTCCCGCGCGCGGGATCGCAGAGGTATACGCCCGTCGTGTCGAGGCCCGCGTCGAAAAAGTACGCCCCGCGCCTCGTCGCGCCTATGAGCGCGGGCTCGCAGGGGGTCGAGACGGCGGCCTCCGTGAGGTACTTTATCGAGACGGCGCGGATCTCGTTCTCCCCGCGGACGGCGGCGTATATCGTGTCGCCGTAATACGTGAAGGAGCTTATCTCCTCGTCGCAGACGTAGATTATCTCGTAGTCGGCGTACATGTCGAGCGCGACGAGGTAGCTCTCGAAGTCGAGGTCGGGGTCCTCGTCGTCCCCGTAGAGCTCGACGAGGCAGAAGAGCAGGCCGCGCGCCGCGAGCATCTGAGTCACCTTCTCGGCCGGGCGCGGCTCGCCCTTATACGAGACGTACTCGCCCGAGAGCAGGTAGAGCTCCTCAAAATTGCCGGTATCGGCGTTGTAGCTGAAAAGATCGCTCCATTCCTCATTGTAAAAATAGAGCTTTCCTTTATAATAGTTGATGACGGCGCCCTCGACGATCTGCCTGCCGCGCTTGCCGCCGGCCGAGGCGTCGTTTTCGTAGATGCGCCCGGAGCTCACGGTGTAGTACTTGCCGTTTTCCCCGTCCGCGACGGAGCAGCCCGCCGCGAGAGCGCCCGGCGTCGTGCCGAAGGCGGAGTCGACGGCGTAGAAGTCCTCGAGCCGGGTTTTGCCGGTCGCGCCGTCCATGAGCTTCTTGAGCGTGTTCGAGGCGATGGCGAGATTCATGTTCTGCCCGTCGACGTAGGACGCGCAGATGACGCCGACGACCTCGCAGGACTCGCTCAAAAGCGCGCCGCCGCTGCTGCCGCTGGAGATGGCGGCCGTCATCTGTATCATGTCGACGCCGTCGCCGTCCGAGTAGCGCGAGCTCACGAGCCCGTCGGAGAGCGTGTTCGCCACGCCGAGCGGGTACCCGACGGCGTATACGCGGTCGCCCTGGCGGACGGCGTCGGAATCCCCGAGGGTCAGCGCGGGGACGGAGGTCTTCTTGTTGAGCCGCAGCACGGCGAGGTCCGCCGTCCTGTCGAAGGCGAGCACGTCCTCGACCGAGTAGGTCTGGGAGTAGTCGCTCGTCATGGCGCGGATGTAGCAGGCGCCGTCGAGCACGTGGTAGTTCGTGACGAGGGTGCGCCCGTCGCCGGTGACGAAGCCGCTCGCCGTCCCGAAGAGGTCGTGGTCGCCGTCGTACATCTCGAGGTAGAGCACCGACTCGACCGCCTCCGTTATCGTCATGGCGGGCGAGGAGGTCGGCTCGGGGACGTCGGGAGTCGGCTCGGGCGCGGGCTTCGGCG
>JAFZAM010000182.1 GCA_017557265.1 Oscillospiraceae bacterium
CTCCGTCCCGGCGCGGCGGCCGTTTTCCTGCGCGCCGCCCTCGATGAGGTTCGTCAGGCGCAGGCCCTTCCTCGAATAGAGGAAGCCCTCGCCCTTCGGGCCGTGGAACTTGTGCGCCGAGGCGCTGAGCAGGTCGATATGCTGCGCCTTGACGTCGATGGGCAGATGCCCGACGGCCTGCACGGCGTCCGTATGGAACGGTATCCCGCGCGCGCGGCAGATCTCCCCGAGCTTTTCTATGGGCTGTATCGTCCCTATCTCGTTGTTGGCGTACATGACCGAGACCAGACACGTGTCGTCCCGCAGGGCCTCTTCGAGCTCCGCGGGCCGGACGATGCCGTCCTCGTGGACGGGCAGGAGGGTCACTTCGAACCGATCGTCGGAGACCTTCCTGAGCGTGTGCAAAACTGCGTGGTGCTCGAAGGCCGTCGAGACGATGTGCCGCTTGCCGGCCTTGCGGCCGAGCGACGCGGCGGAGAGGATGGCCTGATTGTCGGCCTCGGAGCCGCCGGAGGTGAAGATCACTTCGCCGGGATCCGCGTTTATGACGGCGGCGACGTCCGCGCGCGCCTTTTCAAGGATCTCCTTCGCCCGCTGGCCCAGCTCGTAGAGCGAGGACGGATTGCCGTATTCCTCCTCCATGACGGGCAGCATGGCCTCGAGCGCCGCGCGGCCGAGCTTCGTCG
Organism: Oscillospiraceae bacterium; assembly: GCA_017557265.1. Classification (GTDB taxonomy): domain Bacteria; phylum Bacillota; class Clostridia; order Oscillospirales; family Oscillospiraceae; genus RGIG7949. The sequence goes on from JAFZAM010000182.1 coordinate 687, forward strand.
TGGCCGCGTTGTCGGCATAGACCTTCATTTGACAGCCTCCCCTTCTCAGGTTACTTCGCACTATATACCCATTCGCCTACCATGTCAATAGGTTTTTTCAAAAAAGGGCTTGATTTTCCTATTTACCCTGCGGTAGAATAGGTCGAAAGCGAAAAAAGGAGGCTTTTGCGATGATATCGACGAAGGGGCGCTACGCGCTGCGGGTCATGCTCGACCTCGCGGAGCACCGGGACGAGGGGCACGTCCCCCTCAAGGACATAGCCGACAGGCAGGGCATCTCGAAGAAGTACCTCGAGATCATCGTCAAGGACCTCGTCGAGGGCAAGCTCGTCTCCGGCGTCAGCGGCAAGGGCGGCGGCTACATGCTCCTGCGCGCGCCGGAGGAATACTCCGTCGGCGAGATCATCGAGCTCACGGAGGGCTCGCTCGCGACGGTCGCGTGTCTCGCGGGCGGCGCGGCGCCGTGTCCGCGGGCGGCGGAGTGCCCGACGCTCCCCCTCTGGGCGGAGTTCGACCGCATGACGCACGATTTCTTCTACGGCAAGAAGCTCAGCGATCTCATCGAGCGCAAATAGAAAAACGCGCGGGTTGCAATATGCGGCCCGCGCGTAGTATTATATTTCCATAAAAAAAGAAGCCTTGCCACTACGCCAGATGAGTAAAACCTCTTTCCGCAAACGTCCGAAACGCTTAGTGGTACAGCTTCTGAATATTAAGTAACACGGATTTGCTTCATTGTCAAGACCCGCAAAAAACGATAACCGGGAGGGCTCCCCATGTATAAATTCCGACCCGTGACCGACCGCATGCGCGTCATGCACGAGCGCGTGCGCGAGCGCCTTTTCCACGTCGACTCCGAGCGCTGCCGCATCGTCACGAAGGCCATGCGCGAAAACGAGGCCGTCGTCCCCGTCATACGCAACGCGAGGATATTCAAGGCGATGTGCGAGGAGATGACGACCCGCGTCGAGCCGCACGAGATGCTCGTCGCGAACAACACCAAGTTCTTCTGCGGGGTGCGCCTCGACCCGCGCTGGGGCGGCGGCAACCTCTACGTCAGCCTCGTCGAGAGCGGCGCCTGGAAAATGGAGAGCGACGGGCTCTACCACAACCCGCCGACGGACGAGCTGCGCCTCGTCATGGCCCCGGAGGACTTCGAGGCCCTGCGCGACATGCGCGAATACTGGAAGGGCAAAACGATAGCCGACATGGCGGCCGCGTGGCAGCCGGAGGGCTTTGCCGAGCTCGACCGCCTCGGCGTGCGCTCCTTCGGGACGAACATGCCGCTCGTCATGATGCCCGCGGGGCACTCGACGCCCGGCTATAAAAAGATACTCGAGCGCGGCTTCGCCTCGCTCCGCGGCGAGGCGCGCGCGTGGATGGACGCGCACAGAAACGACCTCATGGGCGACGACGTCAACAAGTATATGTTCTACAGCTCCGTCGAGACGGTCTGCGAGGGCGCGTCCACGCTCATCCGGCGCTACGGGGAGACCTGCCTCGCCGCGGCTGCTGACTGCGGCGACGCGGCGCGCGCCGAGGAGCTCCGCAGCATGGCGGAGGACCTTTTCCACATCTCCGAAAAGCCCGCCGAGACCTTCCGGCAGGCCTGCCAGCTGACGCTCCTTTACATGATGATGATCTCCATGTCGGGCGTCGTGGACATCGGCTCCTTCGGCCGCTTCGACCAATATACGTGGCCGTACCTGAAGGCCGACCTCGAGGCGGGGCGCCTGACGATGGACGAGGCGCAGGAGATAACCGACTGCTTCTTCATGAAGATAAACAGCTTCTATAACGGCGGCGTCGGCCCGCTGACGGTCATAATCGGCATAGGCAACACCTACCTGCACACGACCATAGGCGGCGTCGACCCCGAGACCGGCGAGGACGCGAGCAACCCCGTCACGTTCATGACGCTCGAGACGCTCGGCCGCCTCAGCCTGCACGACCCGACCATCTCCCTGCGCGTGCACAAGAATACGCCCAAGGAGCTCTGGGACTGCGCGATCGAGGTCAACCGCCTCGTCGGCGGCCTCCCGCTCTACCAAAACGACGAGGTCATCATCCCCGCCGCGATGCGCGAGCTGGGCTTTACGCTGCGCGACGCGCGCGACTACGCGCTCATCGGCTGTCAGGAGATAACGGGCTCCGGCAACGACTACTCCGCCGGCAACGGCACCACCCCGCCCGAGGCGTACACGCAGTACTCCACCATTCTCGACATGGCGCTAAACGACGGAAAAAATCCCTATAACGGCGAGCAGTGCTCCATACACACGGGCTATCTCTACGAGATGCGGAGCTTCGAGGAGGTCCGCGAGGCGTGGAAGACGCTCGCGCGCTACGTCCTGCGCGCGCAGGTGACGCTCGAAAACTACATCGAGGAGCTCTTCATGCACTACGACACGCACCCGATCCTCTCCATCAGCATGGAGGGCTGCATGGAGACGGGCGTGGACGTCGTCTGCGGCGGGGCGAAGTACAATTCCTACGGCTCGACCGCCGTCGGGCTCGCGACCGTCGCCGACTCGCTGACCGCGATAAAATACCTCTGCTTCGACAAGAAGCTCTTTACCACGCGCGAAATGTACGACGCCTTCATGGCCAACTGGGAGGGGCATGAGGACCTGCGCCAGATAGTGCGCAACAAGGTACCCCACTACGGCAACGCCGACCCCTACGCCGACGAGCAGATGACGTGGGTCGTCAACGCCTACCGCGAGATATGCGCCGAGTGCTACAGCCGCCGCAGCCGCATCTTCAAGGGCGGCATGTATTCCGCGGCCAGCCACGTCGCCCAGGGCTACACCACCTGGGCCACCCCCGACGGGCGCAAGGCGGGCAAGCCCATCGCCGACGCGGCCTCCCCCGCCCAGGGGAGGGACTGCTGCGGCCCCACCAGCGTCCTCTCCTCCGCCCTCAGCTTCCAGCACGGGCGCTTCATGAAC
>JAFZAM010000183.1 GCA_017557265.1 Oscillospiraceae bacterium
GAAGTGGAACGCTATTCCCGCCTTCAGGAGTGGGAGAAGACGTCCGGCGGAGACAACTAACGTGAACCCCGGGGGGCCGCCCCCTTTTAAGTTCAAAAATTTTTTAATGGGAGGATATCCAAACGCATGAAAAAGACAGCAAAGCTTCTGGCGCTTGTGCTGGCTCTCGTCATGATCCTCAGCGTGTTCGCTGCCTGCGGCAATAAGCCCGTAGTCACCCCGACCGCCGAGCCGACCGCCGACGTTCAGCCGACCGCCGCGCCGACCGACACCCCGACCACCCCGGATACTCCGGACACTCCGGACACCCCGGACGAGCCCGAGGGACCCGACCCCAACACCCCGCTGGTCGTCGGTTACTCTCCGTTCAACAGCAAGTTCAGCCCGTTCTTCTCCGAGACGGCCTATGACCAGGACGTCTGGGCGATGACCGCCGTCAGCCTGCTCTCCAGCGACCGTATGGGCAGCGTCATCACGAAGGGCATCGAGGGCGAGACCGTTAACTACAACGGCACCGACTATACCTACTACAGCATAGCCGACCTCGACATCGACGAGAAGGCCGACGGCACCGTCGACTACAACTTCACCATCCGCGACGACATAAAGTTCTCCGATGGCGAGCCTCTCACGATGGCCGACGTCGTGTTCTCCTTCTACGTCTACTGCGATCCTACCTATGACGGCTCCTCCACCCTCTATGGCCAGCCCATAGTCGGCATGGATAAGTACCGCGCCGGTATGGACAGCCGCGGCAACGTCATCTTTGCCGCCGGCCCCGACGGTTATGAGGCCAACGACCTCTACACCGAGGAGCAGTACAACAAGTTCTGGGATTACTACAACAACCAGGCCGGCGCCGACTTCGCGCAGGAAATAATCAACTACTGCGTCGATAAGTACGCCGCCGCTTACGGCGAGGCCTACATCGGCCACACCCAGGCTGAGATCATCGCCAACCCCGACTATCAGGTCGAGCTCGGCATGACCCTCTGGGGCTTCGGTGACTTCTACTTTGAGGGCGCCACCGCCGCCGATTACTGGGACGCCATCCTCGAGGCCTATGAGGGCGACGCCGACACCGCCGAGGCCACCGAGTCCGCCGGCTCCACCCGCGCCATGTTCACCATCGCCGCCGATCCCGAGTTCCAGGCCGGCGTGCAGACCGGTGAGTCCGCCCCCAACATCGAGGGCTTCAAGGTCACCGGCAAGAACACCTTCACCGTCACCCTCGAGAAGGTCGACGCCACCGCCATCTATCACCTCGGCTTCACCGTCTCCCCGATGCACTACTACGGCGACGCTTCCCTCTATGACTACGCCAACAACAGCTTCGGCTTCGTCAAGGGCGATCTGAGCAGCGTCCGCGCCAAGACCACCCATCCCATGGGCGCCGGCCCCTACAAGTTCATCAAGTTCGAGAACGGCGTCGTTTACTTCGAGGCCAACGAGTACTACTTCCAGGGCTGCCCGAAGACCAAGTACCTCAACTTCCAGCAGTGCACCGCCGACGACGATAAGCTCAACGGCGTCATCACCGGCAACATCGACATCACCGATCCGTCCTTCTCCACCAACGCCATCGAGGCCATCAAGAAGGCCAACGGCGGCGAGCTCAACGGCGACAAGGTCACCGTCAACACCGTCGACAACCTCGGCTACGGCTACATCGGCATCGCGGCCAGCCGCGTCAACGTTGGCGGCGACAAGGCCTCCGACGCCTCCAAGAATCTCCGCAAGGCCATCGCGACCGTCATGGCCGTGTACCGTGACCTGAGCGTCGATTCCTACTACGGCGATCGCGCCTCCGTCATCAACTACCCGATCTCCAACACCTCCTGGGCCGCTCCTCAGTCCACTGACGACGGCTATCAGATCGCTTTCTCGACCGACGTCGAGGGCAAGCCCATCTACACCTCCGGCATGAGCGCCGAGGAGAAGTACGCCGCCGCTCTCGAGGCCTCTCTGGGCTTCTTTGAGGCTGCCGGCTACACCGTCGAGGACGGCAAGCTGACCGAGGCTCCCGAGGGCGCCAAGCTCGCTTACGAGTGCTGGATCCCCGGCGACGGCACCGGCGACCACCCCTCCTTCATGATCGCCACCGAGGCTCACGACGCTTTCGCGACCATCGGCTTCGACCTGATCGTTAAGGACCTCGCCAACTCCTCCGACCTGTGGGACGGCCTTGACGCCGACGCGGTCGACATGTGGTGCGCCGCTTGGGGCGCCTCCGTCGATCCCGACATGTATCAGATCTACTACAGCACCAACGTTCCCGGTCTGCCCGGCTCCACCGGCTCCAACCACTACAACATCCAGGATCCCGAGCTCGATGAGCTGATCATGGACGCCCGCGCCTCCACCGACCAGGCCTACCGCAAGGTCATGTACAAGGCCTGCCTCGACATCATCATTGACTGGGCCGTCGAGATCCCCGTCTACCAGCGTCAGAACGCCATCATCTTCTCCACCGAGCGTGTCAACCTCGATACCATCACGCCCGACATCACCACGTTCTACGGCTGGAACGCTGAGATCCAGAACACCCTCCTCAAGTAAGTCTCTTTAAGCAGCTTTCGCCTGCCCCGCGGTCTCTGACCGCGGGGCAGGCAAACTGCGCATCAAGGAGCGGCTTTACCATATAAGGGAAAAGGCCAAAGCCGCCGCTTGATACGCAGAAGGAGGGGCCGCGCAGCCGGCGCGGAGACCCAAATAGATTAGGAACGGGGGAGTTTTCTCGGTGCGTAAGTATATTTTGAAGCGCATTCTGCTCTCTATAGTGATCTTGTTTTTCGTGACGCTGATCATCTATACTCTGATGCGCTGCCTGCCGACGTCATACATTGAAGGTATCGCGCGTCAGAAATCGATGCAGCCCGGCTCGAAGAGCTATGAGGAGTGGATGGCCCAGCTGACCGCCATGTACAACATGGACAAGGGCATCATCCCCGGATTCATCGCCTGGTGGGGCTCCATTTTCAGGGGCGATTTCGGCGACAGCTGGTATTATACGGTCCCTGTTATCGAGAAGTTCAACGAGGTCATCTGGCTTTCCTTCATCATGGGCGCCATCTCCATGGTGCTCGAGCTCATCATAGCCATCCCTCTCGGCATCCTCGCCGCCACGAAGCAGTATTCCAAGACCGACTATACGATAACGGTCATAGCCCTCGCCGGCATCTCTCTGCCGACGTTCTTCTTCGCGTCGCTGATGAAGCTCGTCTTCTCCGTCAAGCTCGGCTGGTTCGACCTCTTCGGCCTCGTCGGGCGCAATCATGAGCAGCTGACCGAGTGGGGCAAGTTCCTCGACAAGGCGAACCACCTCGTTCTGCCCATCGTCGTGCTCGTCGTCATAAGCATAGGCGGCCTGATGCGCTATACCCGTACGAACATGCTCGAGGTCCTCAACTCCGACTATATCCGCACGGCCCGCGCCAAGGGGCTTTCCGAGCGCAAGGTCATTTATCACCACGCTTTCCGCAACACCCTCATCCCCCTGGTCACGATAGTCGGCGGATCCTTGCCCGGCCTTTTCTCCGGCGCTCTGCTCACCGAGACCCTCTTCTCCATCCCCGGCATCGGATACACCTCCTATCACGCCATGACGGGCGGCGATATCCCGTTTTCCATGTTCTATCTGACCTTCCTCGCCGTGCTCACGCTGGCCGGAAACCTGATAGCCGATATTCTGTACGCCGTGGTCGATCCGCGCGTACGCATAGCTTAGGGAAGGGAGGTCGAGTCATAAATGTCCAAACGCGATAAGAAGGAAGAGATAAAGAACGTCACCGGCGAAGAGTATTCGCTGAGCGACGACAGACGAGTCAAGATACTCTCTCCCGGCGCTCTCGTCGCGAAGCGCTTTTTCCGCAACTCGATAGCCCTGGTCGGCCTCGTCGTGCTGATATTCATGTTCCTGTTCTCGTTCCTGGGCGGTCTCATCTCCCCCTACAGGCAGGACCAGCGCTTCTTCCGCACGGATTATATCTATAAGGAATACGCGGGCGTCGTCGAGAACGAAGAGTTCCGCTACGCCGCCGAGGGCTCCGACTTCTCTACCGCCCTTCAGGCTCAGATGCTCCTCGCCATGCAGCGCGGCAAGGATGCTTTCGCATACCGCGACGTTGCCTACGAGATCGCCGAGGAGGGCCCCGAGCTCTACAGCATCTCCAAGGACGGCAAGGTCATAGGCATAGCCTATAAGGACATCGTCAGCCCGAGCGTCGAGGGGACGGATATCCCGTTCCGGCTCAAGTTCGACGCGCTCAAGGCCTTCGCCAACGGCGAGACCTCGTTCACCAGCGGCTCCGACGACTATTCCATCGACGAGGGCGGCGTCGTCTATAAGGGCGAGACCGAGGTCGCGTTCATCAGCCGCTACGTCGTCAACAGCGTCATGGCCGACGTCTTCCTCACCCGCGACTTCAAGGAGGCGACCGCCGCCGCCATCGCGACCGGCGATCCCGACTTCGTCTACACCGACGAGAACGGCGAGACCCACGAGTATCTCATCGAGTTCAACCCCGAAAAGAACACCTGGAGCGTCCGTCAGGAGACGGCCTCCTACGTATACGACACCTATTCCTCTCCCAGCAAGGAGCACTGGCTCGGCACCGACCGCAACGGTATGGACATGCTGACCCGCCTTATGTACGGCGGCCGCGTCTCGCTCGTCATCGGCTTCATAGTCGAGATAATCGCGACTCTCATCGGCATCATCCTCGGCGGTATAGCCGGCTACTTCGGCAAGTGGGTCGACAACCTCATCATGCGTATCGTCGATATCTTCTACTGCATCCCGACGATGCCGATACTGCTCATCCTCGGCGCCGCGATGGACGCCATGAACCTCGACCCGAAGATCAGGATGCTCTACCTCATGCTCATCCTCGGCTTCCTCGGCTGGCCGGGCCTCGCCCGACTCATCAGAGGTCAGATCCTCTCGCTGCGCGAGCAGGAGTTCATGACCGCGACCGAGTCCAGCGGCCTGAGCGTCCCGCGCAGGATATTCAAGCACCTCGTCCCGAACGTCATCCCGCAGCTCATCGTCTCCTGCACGATGGGCCTCGGCTCGACGATAATCATGGAGGCGACCCTGTCCTTCCTCGGACTCGGCGTCCGCTTCCCGTTCGCCTCCTGGGGCAACATCATCAACGACGTCAACGATACCCACGTCCTGACGACGTACCTCTTTATATGGATCCCCGCGGGCGTCCTGCTCCTCGCGACGGTGCTCGCGTTCAACCTCGTCGGCGACGGTCTGCGCGACGCGTTCGACCCGAAGATGAAGCGCTGAGAGGAGGAGAGAAGAAATGGCCAGAAACGATGGATATCTCTCCGCAAGAGAGTCGAGGCGCATCTCGAGAGAGAACCGCCGCGTAACGAAAGCGTTCGAAAAGCAGCATAAGCGCAAGAACGTCCCCGAGGAAGAGTACCTCACCCAGATGAAGGACCCGAACAACTCCGTCGAGTTCGAGAACCTCCATACCTACTTCTTCACCGACGTCGGTACCTCCAAGGCCGTCGACGGCGTCTCCTTCGACGTGCCCATCGGCAAGACCGTCGGCGTCGTGGGCGAGTCCGGCTGCGGCAAGTCCGTGACGAGCCTTTCGCTCATGCAGCTCCTCCAGAGGCCGCAGGGCCAGATCGTCGAGGGCTCCATCCGCCTCAACATGGGCGACGGCAAGGCCTATGAGATAACCAAGGCCCCCAACGAGGTCATGCAGAAGCTCCGCGGCAACTATATCTCCATGATATTCCAGGAGCCCATGACCGCGCTCAACCCCGTCTTCCGCATCGGCGAGCAGGTCAACGAGGTCCTCCAGCTCCATAACGAGGAGATGAGCGAGGAATCCGTGCGCGAGCGCACGATAGAGCTGCTCGAGATGGTCGGCATAGCCAACTCCGAGGGCGTCTACAAGATGTTCCCGCACGAGCTCTCCGGCGGCATGCGTCAGCGCGTCGTCATCGCGATGGCGCTCGCCTGCAATCCGAGGATAATCATCGCCGACGAGCCGACCACGGCTCTCGACGTCACGATCCAGGCGCAGATACTCGACCTGCTGCGCCAGCTCAAGGACAAGATAAACTCCTCCATCATGTTCATAACCCACGACCTCGGCGTCATCGCCGAGATGGCGGACATCGTCGTCGTCATGTACGCCGGCCGCATCGTCGAGAAGGGCACCGCCGAGGAGATATTCAAGCACCCGGCCCACCCCTACACGATAGGCCTGATGAACTCCAAGCCCATCGTCGGCAAGAAGGTCGACAAGCTCTACTCCATCCCGGGCAAGGTGCCCAACCCCATCAACATGCCCGACTACTGCTATTTCAAGGACCGCTGCGAGCTCTGCGTGGATAAGTGCAGCGGCGAATATCCCGGCGTCGTGAAGCTCTCCGACACGCACGAGGTCAGCTGCTACCGCTATTACGACAGAAAGGAGGGTGAATGAGCATGTCCGCTGAAAAGAAAGCCAAGCTCCCCGAGACTGCCGTCACCCCCGTCGAGTACGATCCCCAGTATATCCTGATGGTCAACGGCCTGAAGAAATACTTCCCCATCAAGGGCGGCATGATCTCCAAGACCGTCGGCTACGTCAAGGCCGTCGACGGCGTCACCTTCAACCTCAAGCGAGGCCAGACCATGGGCCTCGTCGGCGAGTCCGGCTGCGGCAAGACGACCACCGGCCGCGCGATTCTGCGCCTTTATCCCGACAAGACCGCCGGGCAGGTGCTCTTCAACGGCCAGGAGGTCTACGATCTCAGCACCCGCGAGCTCAACGCCATGCGCCCGAAGATGCAGATCATCTTCCAGGATCCGTTCTCCTCGCTCTCGCCCCGTCTCCCGGTCGGCGAGATAATAGGCGAGGCCGTCCGCCAGCACAATATCGTATCCAAGGAAGAGTATAACGACTATATCGACGAGGTCATGGACAGCTGCGGCCTGCAGCCCTTCCACAAGGATCGCTATCCGCACGAGTTCTCCGGCGGCCAGCGCCAGCGTATATGCATCGCCCGCGCCCTCGCCCTCAAGCCCGAGTTCATCGTCTGCGACGAGCCGGTCTCCGCGCTGGACGTCTCCATTCAGGCCCAGATAATCAACCTGCTCAACGAGCTCAAGGAAAGGAACAACCTGACCTACCTCTTCATCTCGCACGACCTCTCCGTCGTCGAGCACATCTCCGACTCCGTCGGCGTCATGTACCTCGGCAACCTCGTCGAGTACGGCGCGAAGGACGATATTTTCCGCAATCCGCTCCATCCGTACACGGAGGCGCTCTTCTCCGCCATCCCCGTGCCCGACCCGACGGTCAAGATGAAGCGCATCGTGCTCGAGGGAAGCATCCCGTCTCCCGCGAACCCGCCCTCAGGCTGCAAGTTCCATACCCGCTGCGCCCACTGCACGGAGCGCTGCAAGGTCGAGGAGCCCGTCCAGAAGGAGATAGAGCCGGGCCATTTCGTCGTCTGCCATAAGTACGACTGATGGCGAAGAAGACCTGGGACGACGACGGGCGCACGGTCGCCGACATGAGCGACCTCTACGTACGCACGCCGCTGGGGTACTACCGGATCGGAGACAGAGCCGAGAAGGCGGCGCGCAGGAAGGCCGAAAGGGCCGAGCGCGCCGAGACCGCCCGACAGGCCCCGCCGCAGGAGACGACCCGCGAGGAGCGCAGCAGCGCGATATGGGGCGCCCTCTCGGCGGCTCTGCTCATAGCTCTCGCGTTCATCGTCGGCCTCGGGCTCATCATCCTTATCCTTTACCTCGTTTTCAAATCCAAGCTGTGAACCGACCCGCGCACGGGAAGCTCCGTGCGCGGGCCTTTTTTGCTCTCCGGCCGTTTTTGCGCGCGCTATTGCAAAGCCGCGCGGCCGATGATATACTTTTTTCAAAGATAGAACGGAGATGAGAGATATGAAGGAAGAGATAAGCGGCCTGAGCGAGCTCGCAAAGAAGGGGATAGACCTCCTCGGCACCTACGGCGGGAAGATCGTCCTCGCGCTCGTCGTGCTCATAGTCGGCTATTTCATCATCCGCCTGCTCGTCAAGCTCATATCGAAGGGCATCGACAAGATGAAGCTCGACGAGATGATAAAGCACATCGCCAAGAGCGTCGTGAAGGTCCTGCTCTATGCGATACTCATTATCAGCGTCGTCGAGATACTCGGCGTCTCCATGTCGAGCGTCGTCGCGGTGCTCGCCTCCTGCGGCCTGGCCATCGGCCTCGCGCTGCAGGGCGCCTTCGGCAACCTCGCGGGCGGCCTCATGATCATCATCTTCAAGCCCTTCAAGATAGGCGACTACGTCGAGTCGACCGGCGCCGAGGGCTACGTCAGGGACATCAGCATCTTCTATACGACCATCATGACCCTCGACAACAAGAAGATACTCGTCCCCAACGGAGACCTCATGAACGCCAACGTGACCAATTTCAGCGCCGCCGACAAGCGCCGCGTCGACCAGGATTTCAAGATAACCAACGACATCGACGCCGATTTCGTCAAGCGCGTCCTGCTCAAGGCCGCCATAGACACCGAGGGCGTCCTGACCGACCCCGCGCCGTTTGCGCGCATGACGAACGTCGACGACGACACGTACATTTTCAGCGTCCGCGCGTGGTGCGAGACGCCGAACTACTGGGACGTGCTCTACGACCTCATCGAAAACTGCTCCAAGGCCCTCGCCGAGAACGGCATCGACGACCCGGAGGAGCGCATCGCCGTCCGCCTCGTGCAGGACGACGAGGACGACTGAGCGAAATAAAAAGTAAGGGAGTGAGCGGAATGCTCACTCCCTTTTGTTATTCACTTAGCCGAGGCTTATCAGCGTCTCGTATAGCCAGCCGGGATCGACGCCCTTGGATACGACGCGCACCAGCACGCCCGTATCGTAGAGGACCGAGAAGTGCGCCAGCACGGGGCCGTCGTCGCTCGCGTGCGCCCGCGCTTCGACGAGCTCGCGCGTCAGGTCTCCTATGCGGAAAACGGGGTCCTGGAACGTCATCCAGTTCTCGCGCGGCACGCTCGACGACCACGGGATCGGATAGAGCGAGACGTCGTACTTCTCGCGCTCGTCCGGGGATACGACGCGCGTCAGCGCCTCGTCCGTGACCGGCGTCGCGACCCACTGCAGGTCGTTGTACCCGCCCACCCACGAGACGAGCAGATAGTCGGCCCCGTCCTCGAACTTGTAGCGCCGCGCGAAGTCCTCCTCGAGGCCCTCGGGGCTCGTCATCGGGACGTACGCGCCGTAGTCCGGGTCCTCGCGCGCCTCGGCGACGGTCCCGTACCTGTCGATGAGCACGTATTCGCCGTATTTATACCCGCTCAGGTCGGGGGAGAAATGCGTCCCCGTCATGTAGGCGAGCATGACGTCCTTCAGGTCGATGGCGGCGTAGAGCTCGTCGGCAGCGGCGACGTCGGTCGAGAGCGAATACTCGATGCCGTCCTTTTTGAAGTCGGCGCCCATCCAGACGCGCCTGACTCCGCTCGCGACGTCGTCGTAATACGCGCGGTAGGCGCGGTATTCATGCCCGTTGAAGGCGCCGACGCGCTCATCGAGATCAGGTTCGATCCCGAAGGCGGGCGCACGGACGGCGTCCTCGGGGGTGAGGGTCACCCGGACGGTCCAGCCGCGCTCGGCGTCGGTCAGCAGCAGCTCGACCCGGGCGAGCCCTCCCGAGCCGTCCATGAGCCAGTACGTGGCGTAGCCCTCGGCGTTGGACATCCATTCGAGCATTATCTCCGGCAGACATTCCGCGAGCTGCTCCTTCGTCAGCGGCTCGGACACTGCGGCGACGGCCATGGCGGCGTCGACCGCGTTGTATTCCACCTCGTTCCACGCGAGCACGTCCGGCATGGGGCCGTCCGGCATGACAGCGGGTGGCGCGCTCGGCTTCGTATCCGGCACCCCGACACGGTCTACCGGCACGCCGCCGGGAACTATCGGCCTGTCGCCGTTCCCGGATACCTCCGTCGGGCCGACGGTGGGGGCGGGCTCGGGCGCGGC
>JAFZAM010000184.1 GCA_017557265.1 Oscillospiraceae bacterium
CCCGAGCGAGCCCCAGAGGCTCACGAGCCGCGGCGGCGTGCCGCCCGCGCGGCGCTTATCCGGCGAGAAGCCCTTACGGACGGGCATCCCGACGACGGCGAGGTTCGTGCCGGACTTATAGTATTTGCGGCAGTCCTCGAAATTTATCAGTATAGTGTCGCACGAGCGCTCGAGAAGGCGCGTCGTGAGGCCGGGGACGGCGTTGGATTCGTGCAGTATGGAGGGTATCCCGAGCTTCGACGCCGCGCGGAGCACGGGGTAGCAGACGTACCCGCCGGTGCCTATGGCGGCGTCCGCTCCGAAGTCGCGGAGTATCTTCTTCGACTTCGCGACCGAGGCCGCGTTGACGAAGACGGCGGCGAAGTTATGGCATATATCCTTCGGGGCGAGGCTCCTGTGGAAGCTGCGCGCCTCGATGGGGACAATCTCGAAGCCCTCGCGCGCGACGAGCTCCATCTCCATGTTGCCCGCGCCGCCGACGAAGAGGACGCGGCAGTCGGGCATGAGCTCCTTCAGGCGCTGGGCGACGGCGACGCCGGGATAGATGTGCCCGCCGGTGCCGCCGCAGGTGATGACGAAGGCGCGGCCCATCTACTTATCCTCGATCTCGCGCGAGAGCGCGAGCACTATGCCCATCTCGACGAGCTGTATCCACAGCGCCGTGCCGCCGTAGCTGAAGAACGGCAGCGAGATGCCGGTCGCGGGGATGAGGTTCGTGACGACGGCGACGTTGAGGAAGACCTGCAGCGCGAGCAGCGAGGTTATGCCCGTTATGACGAGGGAGGCGAACTTCGTCTTCGCGTGCATCGCGAGCCAGTAGCCGCGGATTATGAGCAGCAGGAAGAGCACCAGGATGAGCACCGCGCCGATGAAGCCGAGCTCCTCGCAGATTATCGAGAAGATGAAGTCGTTGTGCTCCTCGGGCAGGTAGAGGTACTTCTGACGGCTTTGGCCGAGGCCGAGGCCGAGCAGGCCGCCGCTGCCGATGGCGTAGAGCGACTGGATTATCTGCCAGCCGCCGCCGAGCTTGTTGGAGAACGGGTCCTGCCAGGTGGCTATGCGCGAGCTCGCGTAGGCGAATTTCGTCACGAGCAGCCAGCCGACTCCGCCTGCGGCGCCGCCGACGAGAAGGAACCAGTATATGCGCGTGCCGCCCGCGAACATGAGTATCATGCCGAGCAGGACGATGATGACGCAGGCCGACAGGTGCGGCTCGAGAGCCAGCAGGCCGACCATGGCGACTATCACTATGAAGAACGGCAGCACGCCGTATTTGAACGTCTTCATCTTCTCCCCGAACTGGGAGGCCATAGCGGAAAACGACATTATCATACCGAGCTTGGCGACCTCGGAGGGCTGGAACGTGAACGCGCCGCCGACGGAGAGCCAGCGGCGGGCGCCGTTGACCTTGCTGCCTATGACGGGGACGATGAGGAGCAGGATGAACGCCGCGACGAGCACCCAGAACGCCGTCCTGCGGTAGAGCGACGGCTTGAAGCGCGAGGCGATTATCATCCAGCCCACGCCCGAGACGGAGAACAGCAGCTGCCTCGTGAAGACGTAGGCCGCGTTGCCCTCCTCGTAGTAGGCGCGCGCGAAGCTCGCCGAGAGGACCATGACGAGGCCCACGACGAGGATTATGAGCGTCAGGAGCAGGAAGGGCAGGTCCATCCTGCCGCGCTTCGTGCCGGTCTCGGCCGTTCTGTCGCGCAGAAGGTTATCGTGCTCCTGCTGGCGCTCGGGAAATTCGTTTTGCTGCCGGTCCACGTCTCCGACCTCCTTTCCTCTCCGTTTCCCGCCCCGTCAGGCGGAATATCTGAACATCACACCGAGCCACGCTATGACCGCGAAGACTATCGACGCGCCGGTGAATACGAAAAACACTTTTTTCTCGCTCCAGCCGCACTTTTCGAAGTGGTGGTGTATGGGCGCCATCTTGAAGATGCGCTTGCCGTGCGAGAGCTTGAAATAGACGACCTGGATTATATCCGAGAGCGTCTCGATGATATAGACCATGCCGAGGGGCACGAGCACGAGCGGCATATCCATCGAAAACGCCATCGCGCAGACGGCGCCGCCTATAAACAGCGAGCCCGTATCGCCCATGAACACCTTGGCGGGGTTGAAGTTGAATATCAGGAAGGCTGCGAGGCTCCCCGCGAGGGCCGCGGCGAACACGCCCTGGACCCTCAGGCCCCACTTGGCCGCGGCGAACACGAAGAAGATCGCGACCGGGAGCGTCACGCCCGTCAGCAGCCCGTCCACGCCGTCTGTGATGTTGACGGCGTTGACCGTCCCGACGATGATGAACGCCGCGAGGATGAAATACACGACCTCGGGCAGCTTCACGGAGACGTTGAAATACGGGATATAGAGATTCGGGGTTATATAGCCCTCGAGGCGCAGGACCAGCAAAAAAGCTAGCGCCGCCGCGAGCTGGAGCAGGAACTTCGGAAGAGCCGTAAGGCCCGTGTTGCCCTTTTTCTTGACCTTCTCGAAATCGTCGAGGAAGCCGATGGCTCCGAATATGAGCGCGAGCACGAGCATGGCGACGTGCGCGAGCTCGCCCGCCGCGAGTTCCTTCATGCAGAGCCCGAGCGTCGTGAGCACGACCGCGGGGATGAATATCAGACCGCCCATCGTCGGCGTCCCCTGCTTGTGCATGTGCCATACGGGGCCGTTTTCCTTGATGCTCTGGCCCGCCTTGAGACGGCGAAGCACGGGGATGAGGATTATCCCCGCCACGACCGCGAGCACCGCGGCTATGAGCACCGCTCCGACAAGGGTAAGTATCATTCGTCCCACCTCGCAAGGACGTCCGCGACTATCTCGCGCTCGTCCATGTGATGCTTTTCACGCCCGATTATCTGATAGTCCTCATGGCCCTTTCCGGCGAGGATCACGACGTCGCCCGCGCGGGCGGCGTGCATCGCCTCGGCGATGGCGAGGCGTCTGTCGCTCTGTCTGTGTACCTCGGCGCGGGCCCCCTCGAGGCCGGGCATTATCTCGTCTATTATCGCTTCGGGGTCCTCCGTCCTCGGATTGTCGCTGGTAACGTAGACGACGTCCGCGAGACGGCCGGCGGCCGCTCCCATGAGCGGGCGCTTGCCGCGGTCTCTGTCGCCGCCGCAGCCGAAGACTATGATGACCCTGCCCTCCGCGTAGCCGCGGACGGTCTGCAGGATGTTCTCCGTCGCGTCGGGGGTGCAGGCGTAGTCTATGAGCACGGAGAAGTCCTTCCCCGTCGGGACGACCTCCGCCCTGCCCTTTACTCCGCGGCACGTCGTCAGCGCCATGGAGATGTCCGTCAGGTCGAAGCCGAGCGCTATGCCGCAGCATGCGGCGGCGAGGGCGTTGGCGACGCTGAACGCGCCGGGGATGCCGAGGCTCATGGGCACTCTGCCCGCCTCGGAGCGCGCCGTGAACATGACTCTGTCGGGGCCGAGGCGCAC
>JAFZAM010000185.1 GCA_017557265.1 Oscillospiraceae bacterium
CGCACTTTCCGGCTTCGTATTCCATTGCGGGACACCTCCCTTAAAAAAGACTTCAGACATAATAATAACCACAAAAAAGCCCGATTGCAACACAGAATAAGGCATATATATCAATTGACAATCCCCGACATAAGTATATAATTATTCCAATATACTAACCCGATAAGGAGAAGATATATGGACAACCGTGAAAAGACAATGGACAAGATCGTCGCGCTCTGCAAGGGCCGCGGCTTTATCTACCCGGGCAGCGAGATATACGGCGGCCTCGCCAACTCCTGGGACTACGGTCCGCTCGGCGTCGAGTTCAAGAACAACGTCAAGCGCGCCTGGTGGAAGAAATTCGTGCAGGAGAGCCCGTATAACGTCGGCCTCGACGCGGCGATACTCATGAACAGGGAAGTCTGGGTCGCCTCCGGCCACGTCACGACCTTCAACGATCCCCTTATCGACTGCAAGGTCTGCAAGATGCGCCACAGGGCCGACAAGCTCATCGAGGAGTGGCTCGCCGAGCATCCCATGGAGGGCGTCACCGTCGAGGCCATGACCAACGACGAGATGGTCGCCTTCATCCGTGAAAACGGCGTTTCCTGCCCCGGCTGCGGCAACTGCGACTTCACGGACATCCGCAAGTTCAACCTCATGTTCAAGACCCATCAGGGCGTCACCGAGGACTCCTCCGCCGAGGTGTACCTCCGTCCCGAGACGGCGCAGGGCATATTCGTAAACTTCAAGAACATCGTCCGCACGACGCGCCGCAAGGTCCCGTTCGGCGTCTGCCAGGTCGGCAAAAGCTTCCGCAACGAGATCACCCCGGGCAACTTCATCTTCCGCATCCGCGAGTTCGAGCAGATGGAGCTCGAGTTCTTCTGCGAGCCCGGCACCGACCTCGAGTGGTTCGAGTACTGGCGCGGCTTCTGCCGCGACTGGCTGCTTAATCTCGGCATGAAGGAGGAGAACCTCCGCCTGCGCGACCATGAGAAGGAGGAGCTCTCGTTCTACTCCAAGGCCACGACGGACTTCGAGTATCTGTTCCCGTTCGGCTGGGGCGAGCTCTGGGGCGTCGCCGACCGCACGGACTACGACCTCACCCAGCATCAGGAGCACTCCGGTCAGGACATGTCCTACTTCGATCAGGAGAAGAACGAGCACTACATCCCCTACGTCGTCGAGCCGAGTCTCGGAGCCGACCGCGTCGCGCTCGCTTTCCTCATCGAGGCCTACGACGAGGAGGTCGTCGACGCCGAGAAGAACGACGTCCGCGTCGTTATGCGCTTCCATCCCGCGCTCGCTCCGGTCAAGTGCGCCGTCCTGCCGCTCTCGAAGAAGCTCGCCGGGCCCGCGACCGAGATTTTCCACGACCTGCAGAAGGAGTTCACGACCGAGTACGACGACTCCGGCAGCATAGGCAAGCGCTACCGCCGCTTCGACGAGATAGGGACTCCGTTCTGCGTGACCTACGACTTCGACAGCGAAAACGACGGCTGCGTGACCGTCCGCGAAAGAGACTCCATGGCGCAGGAGCGCATCGAGATAAGCAAGCTCAAGGATTACATCGCGTCCAGGATCGTATTCTGATCATCGGGAGGTAATTTCTTTGGAAAGAAGCATCAGGGCACGCGAGCTGACGGCGTTCGCCGAGGAGATAAGGGTCGAGACCCTCAAGACCCTCGGTTACGCGGGCTTCGGCCATATCGGCGGCGCAATGAGCATCGTCGAGGTAGTCGCCGCGCTCTACGGCGAATTCATGCGCATAGACCCCACCAGACCCGACTGGCCCGACCGTGACAAGCTGGTCCTCTCCAAGGGCCACGCGGGACCGACGCTCTACGCGGTCCTCGCGCTCAAGGGCTATTTCCCGCGCATGATGCTGCGCGAACTCAACGTCGGCGGCGGGCATCTGCCCAGCCACGTCGACAGGAACAAGACCCCCGGCATCGACATGACCGCCGGCTCCCTCGGCCAGGGCATCTCCGCCGCCATCGGCATCGCCATGGGCGATAAGATGAGCGGGCGCGACAGCCGCACCTACCTCATCGTGGGCGACGGCGAGCTCGACGAGGGGCAGAACTGGGAGGGCTTCATGTTCGCGGCCGCGCACAAGGTCGACAATCTCGTCTGCTTTATAGACAAAAACGGCCAGCAGCTCGACGGCTACACCAAGGACGTGCTCGACACCGGCGACATCGCCGCCAAGCTCAAGGCCTTCGGCTGGAACACGCAGGAGATAGACGGCCACGACATGGGCGCAATCATGAAGGCGATAAAGACCGCAATATCCACGAAGGGCGTCCCCTCCGCGATAGTTCTCGACACGAAGAAGGGCCACGGCTGCACCTTCGCCGAGGGCGTTCTCGCCAACCACCACATGAATTTCACCCCCGAGCAGATGGAAGAGGCTCTGAAGGCCGCCAACGAGCGTCTCGAGGCGGCAAGACGCGCTCTTGCGGACTGAGGAGGGCCGGGATATGTTCAAAATAAAAAGCGAACTGAAAAAGGCCGAGGTCGCCATGCGCGACGCCTACTGCAACACGCTCATGGAGATGGCGGAGAAGGACGAGCGCATCGTCGCCCTCGACGCCGACCTCATAAGCTCCTCCGGCATGAAGCCGTTCTTTGCGAAGTTCCCCGAGCGCGCCATCCAGTGCGGCATAGCCGAGGCCAACATGATAGGCATAGCCGCCGGCCTTTCCCTGACGGGCAAGGTGCCCTTCGCGCACAGCTTCGGGCCATTCGCGTCCCGCCGCGTCTGCGACCAGATATTCATCTCGGCCGCCTACGCCAATCTCAATATCCGCATCCTCGGCTCCGACCCGGGCGTGACCGCCGCCTATAACGGTGGGACGCACATGCCCTTCGAGGACATGGGAGTGCTCCGCTCCATCCCCGGCATCACGCTCATCGAGCCCTGCGACCCGGTCGCCGTCGCCGATATAGTCAGCCAGCTCGCCGACGTCTACGGCGTGTACTACATGCGCATGGCGCGCAAGAGCTCCATAGCCGTCTACGAGCCGGGCAGCACGTTCGAGATAGGGAAGGGCAACCTCCTTCGAAACGGCACGGACGTGACCATCATAGCAAGCGGCATCATGGTCGCCGAAGCTCTCAAGGCAGCCTCCGCGCTCGAGAGCGACGGGGTCTCCGCCCGCGTCGTCGACATGTTCACGTGGAAGCCCATCGACGTCGAGCTCATCGCCGACTGCGCCGAGAAGACCGGCGCGATCGTTACCGCCGAGAACCATAATATCTACGGAGGGCTCGGCGCCGCCGTCTCCGAGGCCGTCGTGAGAAGCTGCCCCGTGCCGATGGAATTCGTCGGCGTCACGGACAGGTTCGGTCAGGTCGGGACGGAGGACTTCCTCCGCGTCGAATACGGCCTGACGGCCGAGAATATCGCCGCCGCCGCCAAACGCGCGATCGAGCGCAAATAAAGCTTACAAAAGCAAAAAAGGACGCCTTAGGGCGTCCTTTTTTATGTAAGGATCTTCTGCAACAAGAGAAGCAGCCCGATCCCGGGAAAGCCGAGCACGCCGACCGTGCACGCGCTTATGAGGTTTATCCCGATATGCAGCCCGATATACGCGCCTATGTGATCGAACACGATAAGCACGAAAAAGCCGAGCGCGGCGTTCGCTAGAAACTTGAAGAAGGTCCGCATCTTCGACGAGAAGATGACGCATAAAAGTGCGAGCGCTCCCGCGAAGAGCGCCGCCAAGGCCGCCTTTATGAGTATGCTCATATCCGTTCCTCCTCTTTTTTTCGCCTGCGCCCCGCAGCTTCCGCCTTCTTTATGGCGAGCGTTTTCTCCTTAGCCCCCGCGAGGAGCCACGAATACCTCGCGTCGAGCGCGTTGATCTGATAGATGCTCGCGTCTATGAGCTCCGGCTGCGTCGCGCCGTTGAAGGTCCCGTAAGCCTCGTCGAGCTCGCGCTTTGTGCGCTCAAGCTTCGCCTTCACGTCTGCCAGCTCCGACCTGTATGCATCCGCGAGCTTCCTCGCATTCCTTCTCCCGTTTGCCGTCTTCACCACGTCCTTATCATTTGCTGCACATATTCTATTCCGAACGCGGCAAGATTAAACCGGCGCGTAGCCTGTCAAGAGTCGAAAAAACGGCTGAATAGCAGAACTTGATTTATCTTTGCCGTTATGTTATAATGTACCACAACATATAGTGCCGTATTATGCGGTGAAGCTTTTTTGCGCTCTGCGCGGGAGGAAGCATGGCTGTTAAAAACCAGGAGTACGGAAACGAGAGCATATCGGCCCTGAAGGGAGCCGACCGAGTCAGAAAGCGCCCGGGCGTCATCTTCGGCTCGGACGGTATCGAGGGCTGCGAGCACGCCATATTCGAGATACTGTCCAATTCCATCGACGAGGCCCGCGAGGGCTACGGCGACGTTATCATACTGACCAAATTCGCCGACGGCGCCATCCAGGTCGAGGACTTCGGCCGCGGCTGTCCCGTCGACTACAACCCCGTCGAGAAGCGCAACAACTGGGAGCTCGTCTTCTGCGAGCTCTATGCCGGCGGCAAGTACGACAACGACGACGGTGAAAACTACGAATACTCCCTCGGCTTAAACGGCCTCGGCCTTTGCGCGACGCAGTACGCCTCCGCGTACATGGACGTCACCGTCTGGCGCGACGGGAAAAAGTATTCCCTACGCTTTGAAAAGGGCGAGAACGTCGGCGGCCTGACCTCCGTCGACGAGAACAAAAAGCGCACCGGCACGCTCATCAAGTGGCTGCCCGACATCGAGGTCTTTACGGATATAAACGTCCCCGACGAGTACTTTGCCGACGTGCTGAAAAAGCAGGCCGTCGTGAACGCGGGCGTGACCTTCAGGCTCCGCATACAGAAGGGCAGTGAGTTCGTGACGACGGACTATAAGTTCGAGCACGGCATCGTCGACTACGTCTCCGAGATAGCCGGCTCCGACCCGCTCGTCCAGCCCTACTATATCGAGAGCGAGCGCCGCGGGCGCGACCGCGAGGACAAGCCCGAATACAAGGTCAAGATGGCCGCCGCGTTCTGCTTTTCAAACCGAGTCAACCTCATCGAGTACTACCACAACTCCTCCTGGCTCGAGCACGGCGGCGCGCCGGAGCGCGCGACGAAGAGCGCCTTCGTCTCCGCAATGGACGCCTACCTGCGCAAGCAGAACAAATACCAGAAAAACGAGTCGAAGATATCCTTCGCCGACATCGCCGACTGCCTCATCCTCGTCACCAACTGCTTCTCCACGCGCACATCGTATGAAAACCAGACGAAGAAGGCCATTACGAACAAGTTCATCCAGGACGCGATGACCGACTTCTTTAAGGAGAAGCTCGAGATATACTTCATAGAAAACAAAGCGGAAGCGGAGCGTATCGCCGAGCAGGTGCTCATAAACAAGCGCAGCCGCGAGACCGCCGAGAAGGCGAGGCTGAACCTAAAAAAGAAGCTCGCCGGCAGCGTGGATATCACGAACAGGATCCAGAAATTCGTCGACTGCCGCACCAAGGAGGTCGCCCGCCGCGAGCTCTACATCGTCGAGGGCGACTCGGCTCTCGGCTCCTGCAAGCTCTCGCGCGACGCGGAGTTTCAGGGCATCATGCCAGTGCGCGGCAAGATCCTCAACTGTCTCAAGGCCGACTATGACAAGATCTTCAAGAGCGAGATAATAACCAACCTCATCAAGGTCCTCGGCTGCGGGGCGGAGGTCAAGGGCAAGCACTCCAAGGAGCTCAGCGCCTTCGATATCGACGCGCTCCGCTGGAGCAAGGTCATCATCTGCACCGACGCCGACGAGGACGGTTATCAGATAAGGACGCTTATACTCACCATGCTCTACAGACTGACCCCTCGCCTCATCGAGGAGGGGTACGTATATATCGCCGAATCGCCGCTCTATGAGATAATCAGCAAGGGCAAGACGTATTTTGCCTACAACGAGCGCGAGAAGACGGACATTCTTTCCGAACTCGGCGACGCCAAGCCGACCATCAACCGCTCCAAGGGCCTCGGCGAGAACGATCCCGAGATGATGGCGCTGACGACGATGAACCCCGAGACGCGCCGCCTCATACGCATAACGCCCGAGGACGCGGAATCGACGTTCATCGCCTTCGACATGCTCCTCGGCGACAATCTCGCCGCCCGCAAGCAGCACATAGCCGACAACGGCTATAAATACATCGATCTTGCCGACATTTCCTGAGTAAAGGACTGAGAAAATGGCACGCAAAAAGAAAACGGAAGAAAAAGCCGCGCCGCTCAGGCCGGAAAACGTCGTCGGTCTCCGCGCGGAGACCATCGAGCAGCCCATAACAGAGACGCTCGAGACCAACTACATGCCCTACGCGATGAGCGTCATCGTGTCCCGCGCCATCCCGGAGATAGACGGCTTCAAGCCCTCGCACCGCAAGCTGCTGTACACGATGTACAAGATGAATCTCTTAAACGGCGCGAGGACGAAATCGGCCAACATCGTCGGTCAGACGATGCGCCTGAATCCCCACGGCGACGCCGCCATATACGAGACGATGGTGCGCCTGTCGAAGGGCAACGAGGCGCTCAACGCCCCCTTCGTCGACTCGAAGGGCTCCTTCGGCAAGGCCTACTCGCGCGATAT
This sequence comes from Oscillospiraceae bacterium, assembly GCA_017557265.1. Taxonomy (GTDB): domain Bacteria; phylum Bacillota; class Clostridia; order Oscillospirales; family Oscillospiraceae; genus RGIG7949. The sequence goes on from JAFZAM010000185.1 coordinate 6,618, forward strand.
GGCGTACGCCGCCTCGCGCTATACCGAGGCCAAGCTCGCGCCGATATGCGCCGAGCTCTTCAAGGACATCGACAAGGACACCGTCGACTTCGCGGACAACTACGACGGCAGCATGAAGGAGCCGACGCTCCTGCCGACGACGTTCCCGAACATCCTCGTTTCGTCAAATCTCGGCATAGCCGTCGGCATGGCGAGCCAGATATGCGGCTTCAACCTCGCGGAGACCTGCGAAGCGGCGATACAGTATATCAAGGACCCGGACTGCGACCTGCTCAATTATCTCATCGCCCCGGATTTTCCGGGCGGCGGCGAGCTCATATACAACAGAGACGCCCTTGCCGAGCTCTACGCGACCGGCAGGGGAGGCGTGAGGCTTCGCGCAAAGTGGCGCTACGTCAAGGACGCCAACCTCATCGAGGTCTACGAGATACCCTACGGGACGACCGTCGAAGCCATAATAGACAAGGCGGCCGAGCTCATAAAGCTCGGCAAGGTCCGCGAGATAAGCGATATTCGCGACGAGACCGACCTCGGCGGCCTCAAGATAGCCATCGACCTCAAGCGCGGGACCGATCCCGACAAGCTCATGCAGAAGCTTATGAGCATGACCCCGCTCGTCGACACCTTTTCTTGCAACTTCAATATCCTCATCGCGGGGACTCCGCGCGTGCTCGGCGTGCGCGAGATCCTCGAGGAGTGGACTGCGTGGCGCGTCCAGTGCGTCCGCAGGCGCGTATGGTACGATCTGCAGGTCAAGCAGAAGAAGCTGCACCTCCTCGAGGGCATGGCGAAGATACTCCTCGACATCGACAAGGCCATCAAGATAATCCGCAACACCGAGTCCGAGTCCGAGGTCGTCCCGAACCTCATGATAGGCTTCGGCATCGACGAGGTGCAGGCGGAGTACGTCGCGGAGATAAAGCTTCGCAACATAAACAGAGAGTACATCCTCAAGAGGACCGAGGAGATAGCCTCCCTCAAGGAGGACATCGCCGACCTCAAGGACATAACCAACAGCCAGGCGCGCATCAAGCGCATCATCTCCGAAGAACTGCGCGAGGTCGCGAAGAAATACGGCACGCCGCGCAGGACGACTCTCGTCATGGAGGACGAGCTGACCGAGTACAGGCCCGACGATCACATCGAGGACTACCCGGTGACGCTGTTCCTCTCGCGCCACGGCTACTTCAAGAAGATAACTCCGCTCTCCCTGCGCATGGGAGGCGAGCAGAAATTCAAGGAGGAGGACGAGCTGCGCCTCTCCGTCGAAGCGACGAACAGGAGCGAGCTCCTCGTCTTTACCGACAAGGCTCAGGTATACAAGGTCCGCGTGAGCGACTTCGAGGACACGAAGGCCTCCTCGCTCGGGACGTATCTGCCCGCGACGCTCAACATGGACGAGGGCGAGAGCGTCGTCTGGATGACCGTACCCGGCGACTATTCCGGCAGCCTGCTCTTCTTCTTCGAAAACGGCAAGGCCGCCCGCGTCCCGCTCGCGGGGTACGAGACCAAGACCAACCGCCGCAGGCTTACCGCCGCTTATTCCGACAAGTCTCCGCTCGCCGCGATGACGGACTTCAAGAAGGAGCGGGAGATGTGCGTCTTCACGAGCGACGGCAGAGCGCTCATATTCAGCACGGCGCTGCTCGCCCCGAAGACGACGCGCTCGTCGCAGGGCGTGACGGTTATGGCGCTCAAGGGCAAAAACAAAGTCGTCGACGCCGTCGACGCGGACAAGTCCGGCGTCGTCAACACGAGCAGATACAGAGTCAGAAAGCTTCCCGCCGCCGGCGCGCTTTTGAAGCCGGAGGACCGCGGAGAGGACCAGCTGTCACTTATCGAGGAGAACTGACCGATGGAAGTGAAGTCTGAAAACAAAGTCGTAAAGACCATTCTCAAATATCTCGTCATTGCGATAGGCACGTTCATATACGGCCTCGGAGTGAACTTCCTCATGAGGCCCAACGGGATAATATCCGGCGGAATAACCGGTATCGCGATGGTCATAAACTACGCCTTTCCCGTACTTCCGATAGGCGTCATGATCTTCGTTATCAATATCCCCATATTCATAGTCGGCTTCAAGGTCCTCGGCTGGCGCTTCGTCATAGCGTCGCTCATCGGCATGCTGGGCCTCTCGGTCTTCATCGACCTCATCGAGCTGTTTTCCTTCCCGCTGACGGACAATCCCTTGCTCGCGGCGCTTTTCAGCGGCGTCATAACCGGCTTCGGTCTCGGACTCGTGTTCCTGACCGGCGCCTCGACCGGCGGCACGGACATCATCGTAAAGGTCGTCCGCCAGAAGCATCAGCATTTCAACCTCGGGACGCTCATCCTCATCCTCGACGTCATCATCATACTCATCTACGCCGTGACGTTCAGGATGTTCGAGGCCGGCATGTATTCCCTCATCGCCATATTCGTCGAATCCAAGCTCGTCGACGTCGTGCTCTACGGCGTAAACTACGGCAAGGTCGTCTATATCATCAGCGACAAGGCCGAGGAGATCAATAAGAAAATAGGCGAGGAGATGGACAGGGGAGTGACGAAGCTCTACGGCGAGGGCGGCTACTCTGGCTCGAAGAAGACCGTTCTCCTCGTCGCCATCAAGCGCAGGCAGATAACCAAGCTCAAGCAGATCATCAAGGAGGCCGACCCGAAGGCCTTCGTCATCATGACCGAGTCCAGAGAGGTGCTCGGAGAGGGATTCCAGAAGAACGAGGAATGAACGCATCGAGAGCAAAACGCAATAGGCTCCGCCGCTTCGCCGCGGCGGCGCTGTGCTGCGCTCTGCTCCTCGCCGCCGGCGGCTGTACGTCGGTATTCGACAGGGAATACGTCTCCGTCAGCGACCACGTCGACGAATACCTTGAGCCGGAGACGATGAGCCGTACGACCGAGGTGCGCAACTACGCCCAGATGCGAAATACCGTCCTGAGCATGGTCGAGGCGGGCGCGGAATCCTTCATGTTCACCACCAAGGACTACACGGGCAGCGCCAAGGAGGACATCTCCCGCGCCTGCCTCGAGGTGACGCGCGAGACCCCGATAGGCGCTTACGCCGTCGAGTACATGACCCACTACTGCACGCAGATACTGACCTACTACCGCATCGAGGTCTTCGTGACCTATAAACACACGCCCGAGGAGATAGCGGCCGTCCGCCGCGTCTCAGGCGAGCGCGAGCTTCTCGAAGCCGTCGTCGAGGACGTCGTCGAGTACAGGCCCTACGCGGCGTACAGCTTCGTCGGCGTGGACGCGGACGAGAGCCTTATCCGCGGCGCCGTGACCGAGAGCTACCGCAGCTCGCCCGTCAGGCTGACCGACATGCCCGAGATAAGCTGCTCGGTCTATCCCAACGACGGCTCCGTGCAGAAGATAATCGAGATCAAATACGACTATTCCGCCCCGCCCGAGATACTTTCGCTCCGCCGCGCCGCGATACTTTCAAACGCCGGGGCCATGCTCTACGACTGCCCGTCCGATGCGACGGCGCTCGACGTGTTCGAGGCCATGCGCTCCAAGTGCAGATCCATTCCCGACGGCGGCGCCTCCGTCCACGACGCGATCGTCCTCGGAGAGGCGGGACCCGAGGGAGTCGCCATGGCCTTCAAGCTGCTGTGCGACCTTACTAACGTCGAATGCCTCGTCGTCGAGGGAAAGCGCGACGGCGAGCCGTATTTCTGGAACATCGTCCGCATAGGCGACGCTCTGTATCATTCTGATATCGCCGAATGCCTCTCGAGCGGTCCCGAGAGCTATTTCATGCTCCGCGACGCGGACATGTGGGGCAGATACTTATGGGATACCGCCGAGTATCCGCCCTGCGAGGGCGAGCTTACGTACGAGGACCTGTTCGAGGACCTCGAGACCGAGCCTCCGGCCCCTCCCGAAGAAGAACCGAACGATTGATATATAAAGACGAATTGCGAGGTGCTCCATGAAAAAGAAGATCATTGCTCTCATCCTTGCCGCCGTTTTGCTGCTGACGTTCTCGTCGTGCGGCGTGCTCGGAAAGCTCATCCCGAAGTTCCCCGGTCACGATCCCGACCCGACCGTCGAGCCGGTCGACCCGACTTCGACCCCGAAACCGACTTCGACGCCGAAGCCGACCGCGTCCCCCAAGCCGACGAAGGAACCCGCAACGCACACGCCCAAGCCGACCGCCGCCGTCGTGTACGACGATTCCATCATCGTCGAGGCCTACTCCGAGGAGGGCTCCTACACCGACCAGTGGGGCAGCACGTACGACTATAACTATCATCTGCCTCAGCTCGATCTCGACAAGCCCGGCGCGCGCGAGTTCAACTCCGACATCATGTACGTCTTCGGCGACGCCGTCGCCGAGGCGCTGGAGTACGTCAAGAACGACGAATTCTCCGGCCTTCTCGACGTGTACTGGAAGAGCGCCTGGAACGGCGACGTCCTGAGCATCCTCGTTGAGGCCGATTACGACTGGGCCTTCACGGACTACGCCGTTTTCCACTACGACTGCGCCGCGGACGAGGTGCTCTATGACTCCGACATCCTCGACATGCTCGGCATCTCCTACGATGAATTCATCGCCAGGGCGCGCTACACCGCCGAGCTCGCTTTCGACGAGACGTACAACTTCTATCTGATCGAGTACGCGAATCAGTACGGCTACGACATAAACTACGTCACGACCCGCAGCTGGACGCTCGACGACTATACGATTAACGGCGACCTTCCGATATTCCCGGCCGAGAAGACTATGGTCGCCATGCCCATAGGCTCTCTTGCCGGCGCGAGCTACTACTATCAGCTTCTCGAGCTCAAGGAGCTTCCCGGACAGCTGACGAGATTTGCCTTCGAGCGCTACATCTCCGCTGAGGTCGGCGAGGGCTACGGCAAGATAGTCATCGAGGACGTGCCCGAATATGCCGAAGAGATCGACGATCTCGAGGCTGAGTGCGGCGTGACCGTCGGAACGGAGTACTATATCTCCGGCCTTTACAGCGAGTACACGGACATAGCCGTCGGCTTCTACGGCGACGTGTATCCGTTCCTGTTCCTGACGACGGTGCGCGGTGAGGTCGAGGCGGTCGATATCTATTCCGGCCTCGAGGCTGACTGCCTCTGCGCCTTCCAGCTGCAGGGCATAGGCAATATAAACTACACCTATTACGACGAGGACGACTACAACGGATTCGGCTATCATAACGTGGCCTACGCCGCCGACGGGACGTGCTACGACCTCGAGGAATACGTCTATGAGGCGAAGCTCGCCGGCAACGACATTTATCCCGATCATCTCTCCTCGTCCTACTACGATACCCTTGAGGACGGGACCGAAAGCGAGTTCATCAGGTACTTCGACCTCGACGACGACAACTACATCGACGTCTCGACCCTCGTCGTCGAGACCGGCGAATATACGACGGTCTCCGGCTGGATGGAATATCTCGGCTGCAACGACGACGGCGTCGTATATTACTACTTCATCTACGATACGTGGGAGGTCGGCGCGATCGCCGTGCGCAGGATAGACGACAACTATCTCGTGACTACCTACGGGCGCGAGGGCAGCGTCTTCAACACCTACGGAAACTATCCGGTGCTCTATATCCCGACCTACGGCTGATATGGACAGAGTCGACATAGCGATAATAGGCAGCGGTCCCGCGGGCGTCTCGGCCGCCATTACGGCCAAGACGCGCAACAGGTCCGTCGTTCTGTTCGGCACGTCCGCGCTCAGCCCGAAGCTGGAAAAGGCGCATAAGATACTAAACTACGCCGGCCTGCCCGAGGTAAGCGGCGCCGAGCTCGCGGAGAGGCTCCGCGAACACCTCCGCGTTATGGATATCCCCGTGACCGAGGAGCAGGCGACCGCCGTATACGCGATGGGGAAGTACTTCGCCGTCGAGACGGCCTCCGGCATGACCGAGGCGAGCGCCGTCATCCTCGCGACGGGAGTTTTCGGCGGGAAGCCGATCCCCGGCGAGGAGGAGTTCCTCGGCCGAGGCGTGAGCACGTGCGCGACCTGCGACGGGAACTTCTACAAGGGAAAGACCATAGCCGTTCTCGGCTTCGGCGCGGAAGCCCCGAAGGAGACGGAGTATCTGGCTTCGCTCGTCGCGAAGGTCTATTATTTCCCCGCGGCTGGCCGCGAGCTCGAAGACCCGCCCGCCAACGTCGAGACGATAGCAGCCAAGACCGCCGCAATCAGCGGCGAAGGGAAGGCCGAGCGCGTCGAGACCGACGCGGGAGAGTACGCCGTCGACGGGGTGTTCGTCCTGCGCGACGCCGTGCCCGCGGACAGGCTCGTGCCCGGCCTTAAAATGGACGGGCCGCACGCGGAGGTCGATCTGCGTATGCGGACGAATCTGCCGGGGTGCTTTGCATGCGGCGACCTAGCAGGCACGCCGTACCAGTATATCAAGGCGGCGGGGCAGGGGAACGTCGCGGCGCTCTCCGCGGCCGAGTACCTCGCGTCGCTCGGATAAGCGGAATATGAAAAGGGGGCTGTTCCAAACGGAACAGCCCCTGTCTTTTTGCTTTTTACTTTTTCGCAGGTGCGGGCGGCCGCATGAGCATGGGCGACCTGCCGCCGGCGTGGTAGCTGAAATCGCGTCCGTGTATGCTGTGCCACAGCTCGTCGCACTTCGTCATCGCCTCGGGAGAGAGGGTCTTTTTCTCGGCCGCGAGGGCGATATTCTGCACGATGTGCTCGTACTTGCTCGCGCCGAGGATGATGCTGTCCACGACGGGCCGGTTCAGCAGCCACTGGAGCGAGAATTCGAGCAGGCTCATGTCGTTTTCCTCGGCGATAGCCGTTATCTCGTCCACGGCGTCGAGATTGGCGTCGTTAAAATAGCGGAGCTTGTAGCCGAAGTTGTCCGCAAGACGGGAATTCGGCGCTGGCGCGCCCTTCTTGTGCTTGCCGGTCAGAAGTCCCGCCGCGATGGGATTGAAGACTGTGAGCCCCATCTTGTACTCCAGCAGGAAAGAGGCCATCTCGTCGTCGAGGCTCCTCGAAATGAGGTTATAGACGCTCTCCGAGACGACCGGCGCGATCGCGCCCATCTCGCGCGCCTTGTGGATGAAGGCGCAGCACTGCCAGGCGTTATAGTTGCTCAGGCCGTAGTAGAGTATCTTGCCGCTGCGCACGAGACCCGTCATCGTCTCGATCGCCTCCTCCATGGGAGTGGTCGGATCGGGATAGTGCAGATAGTAAACGTCTATGTAGTCCGTTTTCAGACTGCGCAGGCTCTCCTCGAGGCTCTGATAGACGTGCTTTCGGCCCTGCCCGGCCTGATTGGGCAGAAAGCCGCGGGGATTGGTGACCTTCGTCGCAATGACCGCGTAATCGCGCCGCCCCTCGAGGGCTTTGCCGAGTATTTTTTCGCTCTGCCCGTTGGTGTAGCCGTCGGCCGTGTCGAAGAAGTTGACGCCCTGATCGAGAGCGTGGTGGACGATGCGCGTCGACTCGGCCTCGTCCGCCTGATCGCCGAACGTCATCGTCCCGAGGCATACGCGCGAGACCTTCAGTCCGGTGCCCTTTATGTAGGTATATTCCATCAGTTCCACATCCTCCGTCATAATCGCGCCGAAAGCTCGCTCACGACGCTTTTTTGTTTATTATAGCATACACACCGGGCTATTGAAAGCATAAAACGCCGTCGCGGAACGCCTCAGCGCCACGCGCCTGTAGTCAGTCTTACATAAAAAGGGAATAACGGCGCAAAAACGATTGCATTTATATTATACTTATGTTAAAATAATAAACTAGGTAAGAATGAGTTTACATAATTTGGCCGGCGGCGGCTTCGACGCTCTCCGCCCGTCTTGAAGTTATCTTATCGGAAAGAGGATTGGTTATGGGAAAGCTTACGAAAAAGACTCTTGCGGTGCTTCTGGCTCTGGCCTTCTGCCTCAGCCTGCTTCCGCTCGGCGCGCTCGCCGACGATCAGTACAATACGGCGTTTCTCGTGTATGACGACAACGTCTGGGATGAGGATGAGGTGATCACCGGCATACCGGAGGGGGAGTCGATGGAAGACGATGACGGCGACGGTAAGATCACTTTCACCATCTCGACCGCTACCCCGGAGCGTGGCGGCGGAGCTGATTATGTGTTCCTCGGCTGGTCCAATGAGTCCGGTGATTGGTGGAATAGCACTGTCGACTTTGGGCCGGGTGATACGATCGTCGTTGCAGTTGGCGAACCCAAAACGCTGTATGCCGTATGGGGTCCGAAAACTGCCAAGGCGCTCATTTACGACGCCAACCTGCCGTACGACGTCAAATATGATTCCGATACTGTTCGTTCAAATCACATGTATTATCGTTTTTCTCCGGCTGATCATTCTGATAACGAAATAGAGCAATACTATTATGATCAAACTGAGTGGACTCTTGTCTATCATCTCCCGGGCGACACCGGCTACCTGCCCATCCTGCAGGGTCAGGACGATCTTTATATCTCGCTCAGCGAGTGGTCGAATTATCTGGAAGGAAATGTAGCGGGATACGATCCTGAGCACTTTTATTATTCTACGTCAATTTTCTGGTGTGATGCTTACAACCACAATTCCTACAATGAGTACAATTTCGATGACACGTACAATAGTGATGTAGGCGAATATTACGACCTTTCCGGTATGCCGATGCCCACAGCATACGATAATTACGGTCCCGTCAAGATAACCGTGACCGATCAGACTCCGACGCTCACCGGGTACACTTTCAAGGGCTGGTCCGAACAGCCGGGCGACTACAATGAAGTTATCTCTGTGAACTCGTTTGAGCTTCAGCCGAACCAGAGCAAGGTCCTCTATGCGGTATGGGAAAAAACCGAATACGAATACGGTGACAGTGGCTACGTCACCGCCAAGCCGATAATATACGACGCTAACGTTCCTTCAGAGCTTCTTAAAGATCGTCAGGATGCAAACTCCCCGTATCTGTATTACCAGTGTGGCGACTTCTTTTATCCATATGACGGCACTTCGCCTGAATATTTCTATACTAAACCTCAACACTCCGTCGACGTCCCGTCTGCGTGGGGTCTTGTGTACAGAGAGGAGTGGGATACCGGTTTTGTGCCCATATATCAGGGACAGGGAAAAAAGTACGTTCCGCTCAGCGGCGTTGCAGACGAGATATATGAGGCATCCCACGATTTCTGCTATGATGACATGCATTATAATGACCATTTGGGTTATTATTATGTCCAGTACAATCTTCCCGTGGAGCTGAGTAACGTTCCTTCCCCCACCGTGGTCGAGAACAGACTTAAATACAGCACCGTCAGCGTATCGACGGATGTCCCGACTTTGGAGGGCTACGTGTTCAAGGGCTGGTCCGAGGATCCCGGTGACGACAATACCGTAAACGCCGACGACAGCTATTATATTGAAGAAAACATGGGCATCGTCCTCTACGCCGTTTGGGAAAAAGCCGGCGCGCCGACGACATCCTACCTTATTTACGACGACAACGTCGCGGACGAGGAGATAGCCGTCCCGGTCGATGACTCTCAGACCAACACAGACGATCCGAAGACCTTCGACGTCTCGACGGACAAGCCCGTACGCGAGGGATACGTCTTCCTCGGCTGGTCGACTGCTTCCGGCGAAAATAATACGGTCGACGTCGGCGCGACCATCGACGTCCCGGCAGGACAGACGAAGACCATTTACGCCGTGTGGCAGGCCAAGCAGGCCATAACGATCAAGGCAAAGAGCCAGACCTGGCCGTACGACGGATCGGATCATTCTCTTGACGAATGGGAAATCACCGCCGGAAGTCTGCTTGCCGACGACGAGCTCACCGTGGTCATTACCGGCACCGTCCATGACGTCGACGATACCGCAGAGGGCAACAACGTTGTTTCTTCCGTGACTGTCAAGCGCGGAGACGAGGACGTTTCCGAATACTATACGATAACGACCGTCAACGGCACACTTACCATCGAACCGAAGCCGCTGACCATCTATACTCCGAGCGCCGAGAAATATTACGACGGAAAGCCGTTCGAAAGCGGACCGAACAGTCCGATTCACGCCGACATTGGCGGTCTCGTTGACGGCGAGACGGTCGGCCTCTTCTTCCCGGGAGAACGTTATTTTCAGGTCGGCGAGTATCCAAACGCAGTCGAGGTCACCTTCGCCGATGGCGTATCGTATTTCTATGAAAGGTCCTTTACGCTCGAGGCCAAACTCGCCATGACTGCGGCGGCCCGCGCCGTCTACATCGCGGGCGAGCGCGAGGGGCTGACCGCGGCGACCCGCTCCGCAGACATCGTGCGCGATCGCGCTACGACGCTCGCGAAGGCCTCCAACTACATCGTAGTAAGCGCCAGCATCGGAACTCTCCGGATACTGCCCTTCGGCGTTCCCGAGACTCCGGCGATAACGATCAAGGCCGCGAGCGCCGAGAAGACCTACGACGGAAAGCCTCTTACCAAGGATGAGTTCACGGTCGACGGCCTGCCCTCTGGATATACCGTCGAGGCCGTTATCGACGGTTCTCAGACCGTCGTCGGCACGATCGACAACGTCATAGTGAGCTACGTCGTGAAGGACAAGCTCGGCATCGACAAGACCTCCTCTTTCAACGTCACGACGGAGAAGGGGACTCTTAAGGTCAATCCCGCGCCGCTGACGATAACCGCCGACAGCGCCGCCAAGCTCTATGACGGGACGCCTCTGACCAAGGACAGCTTTACGAACACCGCTCTTGCCGAAGGCGATACGATATCCTCCGTGACGGTGACGGGCTCGCAGACCGAGGTCGGCTCCTCCGCCAACGTGCCCTCTGACGCGAAGATCATCAACGCCGGCGGGGAAGACGTGACCGCGTGCTATGACGTCAAGTACGTAAACGGAACCCTCAAGGTGACCGACTCGTCCGAAGACCTCGACGATCCCGACACCCCGCTTCACGGCGAGGAAGAAGTCGTCGAAGCCGAAGAACCCGACGACGATCTCTATACCGGGACCGTTCCGCTCACCGGCGACGAGAGCAACGTTCCGTTCTGGATCGCTCTCGCGGCGCTCGCGCTTGCGGGTCTCGTCTCGCAGCTCGCCGGAAGAAAGCGCGGAAAGAGCGCTCGATAAATCAAAACCGGACC
>JAFZAM010000186.1 GCA_017557265.1 Oscillospiraceae bacterium
CCCCTCGCCGGAGCCGTTCCCTCCCCCGGAGGTCGTAGGCTCCGCGTCGGCGGACACGCGGACGTTTATCGAGACGGAGGATTCGCCGAAGGACGCGGTCACGACGGCCTCGCCCTCGGAGAGGACGGTCACGGTGCCGTCCGCGCCGACGGCCACGACGGCGGGGTCGCTGCTCGACCAGACGATGTTGTCCCTTACGTAGTCGTTTAGCAGACCGTCCTCGGCGTCGACGGTCAGTTCTATCTTCCTCGCGCTGCCTATCTTGAGCTCCATGTCCGTCTCGTCCGCGCCGAGCACGGGCGTCCCGGCGAAGGTCACGAGCAGCTTGTAGCAGTATTTCGCGGCGCTGGAGGTGCTCGCCTCGTCCGGGCGCGACTGCCCGAAGAAGAGGTGGAAGCGAGCGTTGGGGTTGAGCATGGCGGGGTCGTAGAGCTGCTCGAACTCGGCGCCCGGCACGTCCCATTCCGTGTAGTCCTCGAGCGCCATCATGGCCTCGACCTGCGAGGCGCCGTTCCAGATGTCGTCCCCGTCGTAGGGATATATCTCCCCCGTCTCCTCGTTCGCGGCGAGGTTGGGGAAATAGTAGCGGGGCATGTTCAGCAGCGAATAGCGCGAAAAGCTGCGGTAGGCCCCGTTTGAGTGGTCCCTGGTGAAGAAATCTATGCTCGATATGGAGCCGAAATCTATCCCTGCGTAGTAGAGCAGGTCGCGTATGTAAAAGCCGCGCGCGGCCACCAGATACGTCCTGGCGCCGCTGTAGTAGCTGTAGATGACGAGGTGGGTGTCGAGGGCGCCTCCGGCCCAGTCGTCGAGCTCGGTCCAGTGGTAGGTCGCCTTCTCGATGTACTGATCCTCGCTCCACCCGAAATAGCCCACGCCTATCGTGAGCGTGTCGGTCACGGAGTCCGCCCGCGCGGTGCGCGGGAGGAGGACGATCAGCAGCAGTGCGGCGAAAGCGGCGGCGAATACCCGTTTCACGGCCTCCCCCGCTTTCCCGTCGAGCGCGCGAGCATGGCCTCGGCCTGCTCCCGCGTCAGATCGTAGTCCCAGAGGAGCTTATAGGCGTATATCGCCTGCTCCGCCATGTCGTAATCGTATATCTCCGAATAGAGCAAATTCCCGAGCCAGCGGATGCCGAGCAGCATATTTAAGCTCGGCGGGCTGCTCATCCAGTTGTAGGGCAGGTTCGGGATCTCATAATACGTCCCGTTCGCGACCGCCCTGAGCTGCGACCACGCGGCGTCGCTCTCCGCGGAGGGATACATGCTCCCCGCCGTGAAGATGATGACGTCCGGGTCGAAGATATAGAGCTGCTCCATGCTGATGACGTTGCCGCCGCCGCGGTTGCTGATATCCTCGACGACTATGGCGTTCTCCGCGCCGACGCGGTCTATGACCTGCGCCTGCGTGGAGCCGGCGGCGTTGGTGTTCAGGCCCGAGACGCCGGTGGTGTACATGACCCTCACGCGCTCGCTCTCGGGTATCCTCGCGGAGCCTTCGTCCGCGAGGGCGACGGTCTCCTCGACGTACTCCGCGAGCTCCTCGCAGCGCTCCTCCTTGCCGGAAAGGAGCGTCCCCAGCATGCGGAAGGCCTCCGCCATGTGGGGCAGGTCGGCCTCGATGAACACGACCGGCACGCCGGTCTGGCTCTGGAGGCGGTCCATGTCGCGGGCGATGCCGTCCTTGGCGTCGCCGAGGTCGATGATGACCTGCGGCTGCGCGTCGAGCAGGGCCTCGAGGTTTATCGTGCTCTTGCTGCCGTAGAGCTGCCCGGTCGTGGGCAGGCGCAGCAGGCGTTCGTCAAGGTATTCGTACTGGCTGCTCGACGGGGACGAGCTGATGCAGACCATGTATTCCGGGCAGACCGAGGCGAGGAACATTGTCGCGACCGCTCCGGAGGGCGCGACGCGCGTGACGTTCGCCGGCACCTCGACCTTCCTCCCGGCGGAGTCGGTGAAGACGACGGTCTCGACGTCCGGGTCGAAGCGCGGCTTTTTCCCGCCGCAGCCGGAAAGGAGCCCCGCGAGCAGGCAGAGCGCGAGAACAAACGCGGCGATCCTTTTCATTTTTCCGCACCTCCCCGGTATGGGATCGACAGCGAAAGCTCCTCGTCCCCCACGCGTGCGGTGCGCACGGCGACGTCGACGCCGTAGAGCGCGGAGAGCGTCTCCTCGGTCAGCGCCTTCTCCGGCGCGCCGTCGGCGAGCACCTCGCCGCCCTTGAGGGCGAGCACGCGGTCGGCGTAGCGGAAGGCGTGGTTGGGCTCGTGCGTGGAGAAGAGGACGGTAAAGCCCTGCCCGGCGAGCGAGCGGACCCGCTCCATGACGCGGAAGGCGTTGCCGTAGTCGAGGTTTGCCGTGGGCTCGTCCATGACGAGCACCCTCGCCTGCTGCGTGAGCGCGCGGGCGAGCAGCATGAGCTGCCTCTCGCCGCCGCTGATGCGGTTGCAGCCGCGGTCGGCGAGGTGGGCTATGCCGAGGCTCTCGAGGGCCTCCATGGCCTGCGCCTTATGCTCCGCGGACGGGGTGCGGAAAATGCCTATCTGGCCCGCGAGGCCCATCGTCACCATGTCGAGCACGG
>JAFZAM010000187.1 GCA_017557265.1 Oscillospiraceae bacterium
CTCGGCGTGCCCGGCCTTTGCATGGCGGACGGCCCGCACGGTCTGCGCCATCAGGCGTCCTCGGGCGAATTCGGCGTGACGCAGTCCGAGCCCGCGACGAGCTTCCCGACGGCGGCCTGCACGGCCTCCGGCTGGGACCCGGAAAACCTCCGCAAGATGGGCGCCGCGATAGCCGAGGAGTGCCGCCACTACGGCGTGAACACGCTGCTCGGCCCGGGCGTGAATATCAAGCGCAACCCGCTCTGCGGGCGCAACTTCGAGTATTTCTCCGAGGACCCGCTGCTCGCGGGCGAGATGGGCGCCGCCATGGTCGAGGGCGTCCAGTCCGGCGGAGTCGGCGTCTCCGTCAAGCATTTCGCGATGAACAATACAGAAAACTGCCGCTTCATGGGCGATTCCGTCGCCTCGGAGAAGACCATGCGCGAGATATACCTCAAGGTCTTCGAGCGCGTCGTCAAGAAGGCTAAGCCCGCGACGCTCATGTGCGCCTATAATCAGATAAACGGGACCTACTGCTCTGAGAACAGATGGCTCCTGACCGACGTCCTGCGCGACGAGTGGGGCTTCGACGGGGTCGTCATGAGCGACTGGGGAGCCGTCCACGACCGCGTCTCCGGCCTTGCCGCCGGGCTCGACCTCGAGATGCCGGGCGACACGGCTATATGCCGCCGCCGCATCCTCGACGCAGCTGCCGACGGGAGCCTTCCGACGGACGTGCTCGACGAGGCCTGCCGCAGGATACTGCGCTGGGTCGACAAATACGCCATTCCCGCCTCCGGCGACCCCGTCGACTGGGAGGCGCACCACGCGCTTGCGGGCGAGATAGCCGCCGACTGCGCCGTGCTCATGAAAAACGACGGCGTTCTGCCGCTCTCCGGCGGGGAAAAGCTCCATATAGCGGGCCCGCTTTTTGAGACTATGCGCTATCAGGGCGCGGGCAGCTCCATGATAAATCCGACGAAGATAACGACGCCGAAGGACGCCTTCGAGGCGCGCGGCGTGCGCTCTGTCCCCGCCGAGGAGTGCGACGTAGTGCTCTATTTCGGCGGTCTCACCGACGGATACGAGACCGAGGGCCGCGACCGCGCCGACATGCGCCTTCCGGCCGATCAGCTCGCCGAGATAGACGCGCTCTGCTACACGGGTAAGAAGATAGTCGTCGTCCTCTTCGGCGGCTCGCCGGTCGAGCTCCCGTTCGCCGACAGCGTCGCCGCGATACTAAACATGTATCTCCCCGGACAAAACGGCGGCACCGCCGCGTATCAGCTCCTCTTCGGCGAGAAAAACCCCTCCGGCAAGCTTGCCGAGAGCTGGCCCATGTACTACGAGGACGTGCCCGGCGCCGCGGCGTTCGGCAAGCAGCCCATAGAGGTCTATTCCGAGGGCTGCGACGTCGGCTACCGCTACTACGGCAGGCACGGCGTTCCCGTCCGCTTCGGCTTCGGCTACGGCCTGAGCTATACGACGTTTGAAAAGAGCGAGTGGACCCGCGAGGGGAGCGTCTTCACGCAGACTATAACGAATACCGGCGACCGCGCAGGCGCCGAGGTCGCCCAGCTCTATATCAACGGCGAGCTCGCGGGCTTTAAGAAGGTCCGCCTCGCCCCCGGCGAGTCCGAGACAGTCACGATAACGGTCGAGGTCGAGCCTGAGCGCGAATGGTCCGACGAATACGTCGTCCCCGCGGAAAAGCCGAAGCTCCCCATAACGCTCGAATCGCAGTTTACCGACCTGAAGCAGACCTTCACGGGCCGCATCATCTTCAATTCCGTCATGGGCCGCGCCGAGAAGATGGCGAAGGCCGCCGAGAAGATGCCGGACGGGCCCGAAAAAGAGGGCAAGCGCAAGGCGGCGCGCTTTATCCGCAGCATCATCCTAACGAGCTCGCTGCGCTCCATGGCCATGTCCGGCGGCAAAACCATGCCCTATAACTACGCCGAGGCCTTCGTCGAGCTTGCCAACGGGCATATTTTCAAGGGTATCGGCCGCTTCTTCAAGAAGGTGAGCGTGCCTGCCCTCCCGAAGGACGAGCAGCTCAATCTCGGGCCGAAGACGGCGGGGAGGTAAGTGATATGGCTCTTAACGCAGAGAGGATAGCCGCCATGGAGAGCGTCATGAACGAGTGCTCGCGCGCCATAGGCGAGCTCACGGAGCAGCTCGACAGGCTCGAGGCGCTCCGCGAGAAGATGTCCGCGCTATTCGGGTACTACGGCAGCGAGGCATGGTACGAGGACAGGGAGGCGTGGGACGCCGCGGAGGATATCCCAGAGGGACTGACCGCGGGCGTCCTCTCCGAGGACCTCGTATACGACGAGATCGTCGAGTTCAGGGAGCTTGCCTTCCGCATGATAGAATCGGGGACGGACGTCCTCAAAAACAGACTTTGACCGCAGACCGGCAGGAGGAACGAGGCATGGATCGCGACATCATCCCGGTGGGAGTAAAGGACTTTAAGATAGACCTTTTCGAGGGACAGTACTCCGTTCCCGAGGGAATGGCCTATAATTCCTATCTCATAAAGGACGAAAAGACCGCCGTCATGGATACGGTCGAGCGCGGCTTCGCCGGCGAGTGGCTTGCAAACGTCGAGAGCGCGCTCGGCGGCGCGAAGCCGGACTATCTCATAGTCCAGCACATGGAGCCCGACCACAGCGGCAGCATCGCCGCGTTCGCGGAGCGCTGGCCGGAGGCGGTCGTCGTCGCTTCCGCAAAGGCGTTTGCCATGATGAAGGCCTTTTACGGCGACGAGTACTTGGAGCGCCGCCTCATAGTCAAGGAGGGCGACGTCCTGCCGCTCGGAAAGCACGTCCTGCGCTTCATAGGCGCGCCCATGGTCCACTGGCCGGAGGTCCTCATGACGCTCGACGAGGCGACGGGGACGCTCTTTTCCGCCGACGCCTTCGGCCGCTTCGGAGCCGACGGCGATACGGACGGGGAATACGTCCTCGACGAGGCGCGGCGCTATTACTTCGGCATCGTCGGCAAGTACGGGACGCAGGTCAAGGCGGTGCTCAAAAAGCTTGAGGGCGCCGGGGTCAATACGATATGCCCGACCCACGGAAACGTCATAGAGGACGGCCTCGGCGACTGGCTGAGGCTCTATACGACGTGGGCGGATTACGCCCCCGAGACGGACGGCGTCCTCATCGCCTACACCTCCGTCTACGGCAATACGAGGGCAGCCGCTGAGCTCCTCGCGGAGCTGCTCAAAGAGCGCGGCTGCGCGAACGTCGTCCTGACGGACCTCGCGCGGAGCGACCTTTCCCGCGCCGTCGCCGACGCCTTCAGGTTCGGAAAGCTCGCGCTCGCCTCGACGACGTACAACAACGAGGTTTTTCCCGCCATGCGCCGCTTCATCTCGGAGCTGACAGAGCGCAATTTCCAAAAGCGCGCCGTCGGCATAATAGAAAACGGCTCCTGGGCGCCGCAGGCCGCGAAGGTCATGAAGGCCATGCTCGAAAAGAGCAGGGATATCGTTTTCGCCGAGCCGACCGTCACGGTAACGTCGTCCCTCGGCGACGAAAGCCGCGCGCAGCTCGCCGCTCTCGCGGATGCGCTCTGCGCAGGCTGAAACATGCATAAAAAGAGAAAGAGAGGCAGATAACATGCTCAAGGTCGGAACGAAAGCCCCCGATTTCGCGCTCCCGGATCAGAACGGGGAGATACGCAGCCTGAAGGACTACAAGGGCAAGAAGGTCCTGCTCTATTTCTACCCGAAGGACAACACCTCCGGCTGCACGAAGCAGGCGGTCGCGTACTCCGCAAACAAGGAGAAGTTCGAGGAGAAGGGGATAACTATCGTCGGCGTCAGCAAGGACAGCGTCGCCTCGCACAAAAACTTCGAGACGAAGCAGGGCCTGACGATAACGCTGCTCTCCGACGTCGAGAAGAAGGCCATCGAGGCCTACGACGTCTGGAAGGAGAAGAAGAACTACGGCAAGACGACCTTCGGCGTCGTGCGCACGACGTACGTCGTCGACGAAAAGGGCGTGATAGTCTTCGCCAACGACAAGGTCAAGGCCGCCGAGGACGCGGAGAAGATGCTCGCGCTGTGATCCCGGTTCGCTCCGGGCTTTTCAGGGTATGATACGACCGGCGGAAACCGGTCTTGCAAAAGAAAAAGGGAGGAGAAAGATATGGCTGAGATAACGATAACCGCGACCAATTTCGAGGACGAGGTCCTCAAGTCCGATGTGCCCGTCCTGCTCGATTTCTGGGCCTCGTGGTGCGGCCCCTGCAGGATGCTCGCGCCCGTCATAGCCGAGATAGCCGAGGAGCAGGCGGGGAAGATCAAGGTCGGCAAGATAAACGTCGACGAGGAGCCCGTCCTCGCGAGCGCGTTCAAGGTCTCGATCATCCCGACCGTCGTCGTCATGAAGGACGGCAAGGTGACCAACGTATCCGTCGGCTTCAGACCGAAGGCCGATATAGAAGCTCTTTTAAACTGAAAGGAGACGCCATGAAAAAGTACGTATGCGACGTCTGCGGCTGGGAGTACGACGAGGCTCTCGGCGATCCCGAGCACGGCATAGCGCCGGGCACGAAGTTCGAGGACCTGCCCGCCGATTTCGAATGCCCGCTCTGCGGCGTGGGGAAGGACTCTTTCTCCGAAGCGTGAAAAAGCAAAAAAGTACCGCCTCCGGCCGGAGACGGTACTTTTTTATGCGCTCAGTCGCTGTTGGTGCGCATCGGATAGCGGAAGACGAGCTCGCCGCCGTCTATCTCGCGGTAGCACCAGCAGTCGTTTTCGACGGACGAAATGAGCCCCGCGCCGATATGCGGGTATTCGAACATATAAGCATAAGGATATTCAAGACTGTCCCGATAGCAGATAAGGTTTCCGTCGGGATCAAACAGGGCGTTGCGTCCGCGATAGCCCGGCTTTTCGCGGTAATAGCCGTAATAATAGTACGTTCCCGTGACGTAGTCCCTGATCGTATCGAGATAGCCGCAGCCCTCGACGACCGGCTGCTCGGGCTCGTCGGCAAAGTACCATGACCAGTCGTAATCCTCCGGCATACCTTCGGGCGGCGTGTCGGAGACGCTCCCCTCGCTGAGGTCGAGATAGAGATCGACGCGCGCTCCCGTACTTGGGCTGTACGCTTCGGCGTACCCTATCCCGTCCTTGGTCCAGTTTACGTACGGGCCGCCCTCGTCGCCCCACGTGAACTCCTCGCCGAACGTATCCCTGAAAAGAGCCCCGTCAAAGACGGCGATCGTCTCGTTGTCCGAATTGCGGACGATGAGCGTCCCGTCAGGCTTGGCCGTCGTCAGAAGCCCTTTAGCGCACCCGACGTAGAATTCTCCGTCGAGCTCGAGCACCCAGCTTCCGTCCGGGGCCGCGACCGTGCGGTCGAACGTCCCGCCGCCGAAGGTGTCGCCTCCGCTGACTCCGTCGGGGTTGCCGCGATAGAGCACGATAAAGCCGTCGTAGAAGTAAATATCCGAGTAAACCGAGTCGGTGACGACCTCGCCCTTGGCCGTCATGAGCCCGTAAAACGGCTCGATCGGCTCAACATACATCCCCATCGCCGCATATTTGCCTATATAGACGAGCAGCGGCCCGTAATCGTCGCGCGCCACGAGCGCTCCGTCGCCGCAGTAGCCCTCGTGGAACGTATAGACAGGCTTTGCGGGCTCATACGGCTCGAGCTTAGACCAGTCCGTATAGACGGGGGAGACGGGCTCCTCCGTCGGCATCGGGGTCGGCTCCGGAGCGGGCGTCGGCGTCGGAGCAGGCTGCACCGTACAGCCCGCGAGCGTCAGCAGAGCCGCGATAAGAATAAGAGCAAAAAGTTTTTTCAATGCGATCACCTCGGTATGACAGAATGATCGGTTTTAATCTGAATTGGTAGTCATGCGCCGGCGGAAGACGAGCTCCCCGCCGTCTATCCTGCGGTAGCACCAGCAGTCGTTTTCTGTCGAGGATATGAGCCCGGCGCGTATATTCGGATAGTCTCCGCTGGCGAGCAGTTTGCCCTCGGAATCATAAACGACCGGGATGGCCTCATCCTGAGGTTTTTCACGGTAGTAGCCGCAGAAATAGTACTCCCCGGTCACTCCGTCCTTGATGCAGCTGTTGAAACGAAAGCCCGGAACGGAGGGCGGATCCGGCCAATCCTCGGATCGCGGAGCGTTCGCATAGTGCTCCTCCGTCACTCCTTCGGGCATCGTATCTGATACGCTGCCGTCGCCGAGGTCGAGATAGAGCATAGTTTGGGCGCCGCTGCCGGGATTGGTTTTTGATGCGCGGCCAAGTCCGTCTTCTGCCCAGCGGATATGCGGACCGCCGTCATCACTGCCCCACGTTATTTCTTCGCCGAACGCTTCCGTAAATAGAGAGCCGTCAAAACGGGCGGCGATATCTCCTTCGGCATTGCGTACTATCAGCGTCCCATCAGGTGAGGCCGTAGTAAGCCGTCCGTAGCGGGCATCGACGTAGAATTCGTCTTCGAGCTCGATCGCCCAGCTTCCGTCCGGAGCGATGAGCGTGAGAGAATAGGCCCCGAAGACATTTGCTCCGGCGAGCCCGTCCGGGTCGCCGCGGTAGAGGACGATGAAATCGTCGTAAAAGTTCACGCGGGCGTAAACGGGGTCGGTGACGAGCTCGCCCCTGGCGGTCACAATCCCGTAGAGCGGAATCGTCGGCAAGACCGAGTACATAATGTCAAAAGACGCATACTTGCCGACATAGGGCAGCAGCACGCCGTAATCGTCCCTCGCACGGAACGGTCCTTCGCCGCAGTATCCCGCATGAAGGGTATAAACGGGCGTCGCCGCCTCGTAGGGCTCCAGCTTCGACCAGTCCGTCCAGACGGGGGAGAAGGGCTCGGCGGAGGGAGTCGGCGTTGGAGCGGGCGTCGGCGTCGGAGCAGGCTGCGGCGAAGCTCCGCAGCCGGAAAGCATCAGCAAAGCCAGCAGCGCTATCGCCGCTATGAGCCTTTTCATCTCACGTCCCTGATGCTGACGTAGCCCTCGTGCGCGACGAGCTTCTGCCCCTCGTCGCTGAGTATCCAGTTATAGAGTATCTTCGCCGGATCGTCGTCGGGCAGCCCGGCCTTTATGACGACGTAGGAGTCGTTTATGAAGGGATAATCGCGCGAGCGTATCGTCTCCGCGTCCGGCCGGACGCCGTCGACGGCGATTATCTTCAGGCCGTCCGCCATCTTCATGTCGTGCGCGTAGTAGTAGACTGTGTAGCCTATCGCGGCGGCGGTGTCGTTATAGGACGCGACGACCTTGACGAGGTCGCCCATCGCGCCGCTGACGTACTCGGCGGGCGCCTCCATGAGCGGTATATCGCCCATGACGAGCTTGCGCATCGCCGTCTGGCTGCCGGCCTCCTCGTTGCGCTGGAAGGGGACTATCTCGACGTCGTCGCCGCCGACCTCCTTCCAGTTGGTTATCCTGCCGCTGTATATGCCCTGTATCTGCTCGGTCGTGAGGTTATCCACGGGATTGGATTCGTTTACGACGAAGACGAGACCGTCGACCGCGAAAAGCGAGAGCTCCCATTCGAAGCCCATCTCTTCCTTCGCGTCGTATATGCCCTGCGGCGGCGCGCCGGAGATGAGCAGGTCGGCCTGCCCGTTCATGAGCTCGCGGTAGGACTGCGTCGTGCGGGAGAAGTTAGTCAGGTCCGCGACCTCCTCGCGCGTCTCGCCGAGCATGACGCTCGCGATGGCCTGCCCGAGCGGGACCATGGCCGTCGAGCCGTTCAGGCGCGGGAAGTTCTCGCGCGTGAAGCGAAACTGCTCGGGCGTCGGAGC